>VFKF01000327.1 GCA_009885705.1 Nitrospira sp.
CTGTTCGGCCATATGCGTGGCTCATTCACGGATGCCAAGGTGGATAAGCGGGGCCTCTTTGAAGAGGCGCAAAAGGGGACGCTGTTCCTCGATGAGATCAGCGAGCTGCCATTGATGCTGCAGGCCAAGATTTTGCGCGCGATCCAGGAGAAAGAAATTCGTCGTGTGGGAGCGAACAAGCCGATTGCCGTGGATGTCCGCATCATTGCGGCAACGAATCTCAACCTGACGGAGGAGGTCAAGGCGAAACATTTCCGGGAGGATTTGTATTACCGGCTGAACGTGATCGAACTACGCCTTCCTCCCTTGCGTGAGCGTCGCGAAGATATTCCGTTGCTCGTGGATGCGTTCATGAAGAAATGTGCCGCGTCCCGCGGGAAGCAGATACAGAGCGTGAGCGAGTCTGCGCTGGCCATGCTGGTGGATTATGCCTGGCCGGGCAATGTGCGTGAATTGGAAAATGTGATCGAACGGGCCGTTACGCTCAGCCGGAGCGAGCAGATTGTCCCGGACGACCTCCCGGTGACGCTTCAGGGTGCTCGTGGCGACCGGCGACTCCTCGATGATGCGGCTGAACGGACCCTCCCGTTGGACCAAGTGGAGAAAGAATACATTCTCAAGATCCTCGAGAAGACCGGCGGCAATAAGTACCAGGCCGCGCAAGTACTCGGGATCGATCGCAAGACGCTCTATCGGAAGTTGGGCGAGATTGAAGGGAAGGCGCCAGCGTGAGTCTAGAGTCGTTCGATAGCGAGCAGATGTTTCGCCTCATGGTGGAGGCCGCTCCCAATGGGATGTTGCTCATCGATGAGCGTGGAGCGATCGTGATGGTGAATACCTCTGCTCTTCACCAATTCGGCTACGAGAGGGACGAGATGCTCGGCCAATCGGTCGAGATGCTCGTTCCAGGACCGTTTCGATCCGATCACCGGCAGCACCGAGCAGAGTTTATGAAGGTTCCCCAGGCACGATCGATGGGGGGGCAGCGCGAGTTGTTCGGCGTACGGAAGGACGGGAGCGAGTTTTCGGTGGAAATTGGACTCACGCCTATTCAGACGGCCAAGGGGATGGGGGTGGTGGCGTCGATCGTGGATATTTCAGAGCGCAAACGTCTGGCGGTGCAACTCCGGCGGGCTGAGCGGCTGGCGGAGTTGGGTACAGTGGCGTCCGGTATGGCCCATGAAATCGGGACGCCGATGAACGTGATCCTCGGACGTGCGGAATACCTGCTCCAACGCGCCACCGATGACGGGATGAAGAAGGGCCTGACCACCATCATCACGCAGGTCGAGCGCATCACCAAGGTGATGAACCAGCTCCTGGCCTTTGCCAGGCGGAGGACGCCGGAGCGGCGTGCCGTCGATTTTGCAAAGATCGTGGAGGATAGCCTGGAATTGTTCCAGGAACGGATTGCTCACAGCCACATCACGATCGACACGACGATTGAATCGGCATTGCCCTTTGTTCATGCCGATGAGGACCAGCTCATCCAAGTGGTTATCAATCTCGTGATGAACAGTCTCCATGCCATGCCGGAGGGAGGGCGTCTTAGGCTGGGCCTCGCGCGTGAAGACGATTATGTGCATCTTGAGGTTGCCGATACCGGACATGGCATGCCGGAGGAGATCCGCGCGAAAATCTTCGATCCTTTTTTCACCACCAAAGATTTTGGAAAGGGGACGGGCCTGGGTCTCACGGTGGTGAAAGGCATCATCGAGGAACATGGCGGGACCATTACCCTTGAAAGTGCGGTCGAAAAGGGGACGACCTTTACGATCCGACTCCCCATTGTCCCGGCTTAGACTGCTGGTACGTCTCCATCAAGAGGTTTCTCACTCCTTCAAGAAATCGATTGTCGGTGAGCCCTCTCTGTCGCGATCTGCGACAGGAGCGGGATGGCGCCTGTCCCAAATCTCGCCAGCTCTAACTTCGTCCCCCCTCAATGCGGTATGTGATCCTGTAGGAATCTCAAGCGGATTGGCGCATTTACAAATTCTATGGCCTGACGACCGTTCGGAGACAAGCTGGCATAGGTTGTGAACTCTTGTCTTTCACACAAGCCAAGGGGCGAGTGGCAGAGGGGGACGTGATGCTGCAGGAACGGCCGCCAGTGGTTCTACTTATCGCCGAAGACGACCAGGACATGCGCAGTCTGTTGTGCGATGAGTTGTGGGATCTGGGGGTCTCTATCCGGGAAGCGGCCGATGGAGATGAGGCGCTTCGGTCGGTGCTGGATGCTCGTCCGACATTGATTCTCACGGATCTCCGTATGCCGGCCGGGGGCTTAGATTATATTGCCAGGCTCAGGACCTTTGCTCCCGGGGTCCCGATTGTGCTGCTGACGTCATTCGGCGATCCCAAGACGAAAGCCGATGCTCTGGCCATCGGCGTCGAGGCCTATTTCGACAAGCCGGTTCGCCTGAGCGAACTTAAAGGAACGGTCCGGCGTCTTTTAGGCCCGGCATTGAATGGAAAAATAGACTGAGACCTTGTATCCTAGTGATTCTTTAGCTTCTGAGAGGTGTGAGATGGCCGGATCTCAACGAAACCCTTCGCCTGTTTCCTTCCTGACCGATCCCATTCTTGCCGCTCGACTGGAAGCCATCAAGCAGTTAGCCGGTGGATTTTCCGATCGGGTGGCAGTGGTGGATCGTGACTTCAACGTGATCTACGCGAACGAATCGGCATGGTCTGAAGACACATCAACGTCATCGGGCCGTTCAGCCAAGTGTTATCAGGCCTTTGCTCACCGGAGCGATCCCTGTGGCACCTGCCCGGCGACCAAGATGTACGAATCGCCAGAGGTCCGGTCCGTGGCCTGTGCGTCCGGCGGGGACGGCACGGCCTGTGGGATGCATCAGGCTTTCCCGCTTGTTTCAAGTCGCGGCGAGGTCGAGTCGGTACTGGTGCTGTTCAAGGCCTTGCCGAAAGCCGAGATGCAGACGAGCGGTGCGCATGCGGTCGTAAAGCAGGAGGCGAAGCTGGGCGAGTTGATCGGCTCGAGCGCACCGATGCGAGAAGTGCTCGACATGATCCGCCTCGTTGCCGACAGTTGCGCGACTGTATTGATTCAGGGGGAAAGCGGCACCGGGAAGGAACTGGTGGCGAAAACGATTCATCAGACCAGCTATCGGAGGGACAAACCGTTCGTCGTCGTCGATTGTGGTTCGCTCCCGGAAACCCTATTGGAGAGTGAGCTGTTCGGACATGTGAAGGGCTCCTTCACCGGCGCACATGCGACCAAACGGGGGCTCTTCGAAGAGGCGGATGGCGGGACGATCTTCCTGGACGAAATCGCCGATACGACTGCCACGTTCCAAGCCAAGCTGCTGCGGGTCCTTCAGGAGGGGGAGATCAAGCGGGTCGGAGGCAATCAGCCGATCAAGATCGATGTGCGAGTCGTGTCTGCGACGAACAGAGATCTTGTCGAGCTCGTCAGGGCCAAGAGCTTTCGGCAAGACCTCTACTATCGGCTGGCGGTGCTGCCGTTGTCTCTTCCTCCGCTCCGTCACCGGCGAGAAGATATCCCGCTCCTGGTTCAGCATTTCGTATCGGCGTCCTGCAAGCGCCACCGGCAGCCAGTCCGGCAGGTCTCGCCGGATGTGATGCAGGCGCTCACTCAGGCCACATGGCCTGGCAACGTGCGGGAGCTTCAGCACTATATAGAGCGTGCCGTCGTGACCACCACTGGTCCCACGTTGAATTGCAAGGACATCGTGGCAATGGGATCGAAACCGGTTGAGCACGATCTCCGTACCGTTGCCCGCGGGGCGACCCGCCAGGCGGAGCATGCGCGAATTCTTCAAGCGCTCCAGCAGACCGGGAACAATCGTGCCAAGGCTGCCAAGCTGCTCAAGATTAGCCGGGCGAGCCTCTACAACAAACTTCGTGCCTATGGAGTGGCCGAGGCCTGACGCGAGAGAGGTGGCTCCTTCGACTGCATGCCAGTTCCCGCCTGTTCGTGCTCCCCGATCTAGCTTCCACTGATCCAGTAAGCCGCTTTTCTTGTGCCGCCAAGCCGTTCGTTCGTACCCCATTTCCACTTCGCAAGGCTCTAGCGACTGCCCGTTTACGCCCCACATTTCCATAACAGCTGTCCAATAGATTGGACAGTCCATCTATTTGAATTTGCTGAACTTGCAATTACTCCACGATGTGACTGTCTAGTTTTGTGGAAGATTATTCCAATGACGGGTCGCGCTTCACAGAGCCGTCCTGTGCGAATCGTAAGGCCTAGAGCGGATTTACTGCTCATTCTTCACGGTTTCTCTATCGAGGCACGCAAGCTGCGTATACGTAGCGTTGCTGGTGGAGGTCTGGGTGATTAGGACCGGCCTCCGAATGACCCTCTCCTCCGTAAGGAGGACCCTTCACCAGCACCTAACGAAGGCCAAAAGAAGCAAAGAAGTCCTCAGCTGTCAGCCGTCAGCTGAGAATCGGGAGACTCTGATCCTGGCTGAGAGCCGAAGGCTGACGGTTGATAGCGCGATTCAGATTAACCATCCGCCTGGTGAGGCGGGCATTAAGAGGGGAGGCCGTACTATGAGGGGTGATGTGTTTCAACCAACGCGCAAGCGGCGCCGTACGGGGTTGGCGCTGATGCTGCAAAGCGTCTTGCTGGCCGGTAGTCTGGTGGCAACACCGGGGCTGTTTGCGGCGGGAGCAGGAGAGGAGTCCCATCAGGGGCATGCCACTCCGGTCGCCATGCCGGGATGGACTCAGCAGTTGAAGGGCCAGACGGTGGTGGAAAACGCCATCGAGGGCCGTTCAGGCAATGCAGAAAAGATGGAGATGCAGCACCATCGCCTGATGGAGAAGCTCGAACAGCAGGCGCAGAAAGATGCCAAGGCGCAGCAGACGTCCGGTGCCTTCAACGAGATGTCGATGATGCACCAGTACATGGGCCAGGACGGCAGCAGCTTCTTGCTGATGTCGGATGGGACCAAGGGCGAGCCGGTGATGACGTCGGGCGGGAAGTGCCCGGCCGGTGTGCCGGTGAAGAAGTACGACGTGTCGATGATCAACGTCGAGATCACGTTGAACCGTTGGCTCGATTTCTATCCAGGCTATATGTATGTGTTGGCCCAGGATATCGACAAGGTGCGGGCCGAAGAAGCCAAGAATAAAGCCGCGCGCGATAAGGATGGCTTCGATCCGGGAGCGGTGACCACCGGGTTGCAGGGCGACATGATTCAGCCTCTGGTGCTTCGCGTCAACCAGGGCGATTGCATGAAAATGACCCTCCGCAACCAGATGGAAGGTGAAGACGGCAGTCTGTTCGTCAGCGCCTCCAGCATGATCGTCAGCGCGACCGGGAAGCCGGCCACGACGACGAATCCTGAGTCCATCGTGGCTCCTGGCAAGTCGCAGGAGTTCGAGTGGTACATCCATCCCCAGATGCAGGAGGGTGTGCGGCAGTTTCACTCCTACAGCCACGACCGTGAGTTGACCGTGTTGGGCCTCTTCGGTGCCCTCATTGTGGAGCCGAAGGGATCGACCTATGTCGATTCGTTGGGGACTGGCCCCGATAAGCAGGTCACGAGCGGCTGGCAAGTGAACATCGACAACGGGTCCGGACCGGACTTCCGCGAGTTCGTGTTGTTCTATCACGAGATCGGCGATGAAGCGTTCCGTCCGTTGAACAAGAAGGGCGACTTCCTTCCGCAGCGCGATCCGCTGACGGATGCCTATCGTCCGGGTGGCCGTGCGATCAACTATCGCAGCGAGCCCTTCGGTATCGATGAAATGCATCTGCAGCATGAGTATTTCGGTTTCGAAGATGAGTCGATGGCCTACAGCGCCTATACGTTCGGCGATACGCCGACCACGATTGCCCGCGGCTATCTGGGCGATCCGGTTAAGTGGCGGTTGGTGCATGGTGGATCGGAAGTGTTCCATTCCCACCACCCGCACAGCGGAACGATCCGCTGGCAGCGCAGCCCGCGTGCCGATCAGGAAGAACATTGGTACAAGGGGCAGGATGGTCCGGTGAAGTATCCGGTCGTCCGGACCAAGTCCGATCGCGTGGACGTGGAAGTCATCGGGCCGTCAGAAGCCTTGGACCTCGAACCGGAATGCGGTGGCGGTGGCTGCCAGCATCTGGCCGGTGAATTCCTGTATCACTGCCATGTCGCGCACCATTATGTGGCGGGCATGTGGGGGTACGGCCGTTTCTACAATACGTTGCAAGTCGGCGCGGCCCACACGGACACGATGCCTGACTTGGCGGAATTGCCGGACCGGAAGGGCCGGATGAAGCAGGGCGTATCGTCCGATAAGCTGATCGGGACGACCGTCGATTGGTTCGGGAAGGTCTTCAAGATTGTCGACAAGAGCCAGAAGACCAACTGGAAGTCCGATCCCGTCATTGTGAACATCAAGGATTGGGTTGAAATGTTTGTGCCGGCCGCTGGTCAGCCAGGCCACACGAACGATGAGAAGGCTCAGATCATCTCCTACGATTCCACCGTGTGGGATTGGAAGTGGGATGGCAACATCGCCCGGGGCGAGCGTGAAAGCACCGCCCAGAATCCGAAGTACCCGGCGGCAGCCAAGTGGGATGACAGCACCAGACCGGCCATCCTGTTTGACCCGACGACGGCCAAGATGTCCTGGCCTCTGTTCAAGCCGCACTTCGGCAAGCGGGTACCGTTCTCTGCCAACCACAGCGGTGCGCCATGGCTGGAACCGATTCACCAGGACGCCAATGGTGAGCGGACGTCCGAGCCGGCACAGCCGGGTGAGCAGGGCCGTTGGAGCCTCTGCCCCGACAATGCCAATCGTAAGCATTACAACATCCACTTCGTCCGTATGCCGATTACTCTAGCCAAGAAGCAGGGCAAAGAGCCGGCGATGGTCGATAAGGACGGTCTGATCTACGTACTCCATGAAGAGGAGAACCTGACCAGAGCGAACGACGACCTCAAGCTTCCGGCGGTCATTCGCGCCAACGTGTATGACTGTGTGGACTTGTTGTTGACGAGCGAGTGGGACGACGACGATTACACGAATTTCCAGTCGTCCAAGATCAACATCCATCCCCACTTCTTCCAGTTCGACACGGGGAATTCGGATGGTGTCATCTCCGGGTTCGAGTATGAAATGTCGGTCCGTCCGTTCACCATGTGGGGCAAGAAGACCAAGCATGGGTTGCCGGCCCCGATGGTCGGTAAGCTGACGGGTGCCGTGAAGGCTGGCTCTGCGTCCATGAAGATTCAGATGGCGCCTGGTGCCACGCCGTTCCATGTGAACACCGAAGTGATGGTGGGCATGGATTGTTTGGAGAAGGGCCACGATGCCACGGCGTCATTGCCGCGGGACAAGAGCTGTCAGGAAGTCGCCCGGATCAAGGAGATCAAGGGCGAGAACGTGACGTTCTTCAAGCCACTGAAGCAGAACCATCCGGCGGGCGATCTCGTGTCGCCGGAGTTCGTGCGGTACCGGTGGTGGGTGGACGTCGATATGGGAACCGTGTTCTGGCATGACCACGCGTTCGGTGCGACGACCTGGCCGCATGGCGGGTTCGGCGTGACGATCGTGGAGCCGTTCGGGTCCACCTATCACGATCCGAAGAACGGCAAGCTGGTGTATAGCGGCCCGATTGCCGATATTCACAGCAACGAGCCGATCGGTGCCGGTGTGAGTGGCAGCTTCCGTGAGTTGATGGTGTCGATCCATGACACTGTTCCGCACACGGTGAACACCATCGAGGCGGGCAATCCTCCTGGACAGCCCATCGAAGTGGCGTTGGAAGCAGGGAAGACCATTTCGTTCCAGATGCCGGATAAGATTCTGGCTTCTCCGAACAAGTACATCAACGGCGGTACGCATACGACCGGTAGCGGGTTCAACTTCCGCGCGGCTCCGTTTGCACAACGTCTGTCCAACAATCCGGATACGTCCAAG
>VFKF01000307.1 GCA_009885705.1 Nitrospira sp.
CGACGCCAAGAGCCGGGTCTCAAGCCAAGCGATTCACCGAATGATGGACCGGTACAAAAAACGGGTGTGCTTCCTATCTCCGCTCTCGTTTGAACTCCAGATGCCGCATCAGGACTGGCCTTCAATTTTCCGAGAACTCACAGCAACCTTGCAAAGCCTTGGAGGCTGTGATACCAACACCACAATGTCTTCACAATCATCTCGCTGACAAGGTTTCATGCACCTATGACTCGATCGTCGAACGGATCTTCGAATATCGCTGCGCTCCGCCTCATCACTCTGCTCGCTGGCGTAATCAGCGCCGGCGTCCTGCTGCTCACCGGCTGTACGCCACCGCCCGAGGAGGGTGTCGTGGCTCTCGTCAACGGCCGACAAATCACGCAGACCGAGTTCGAAGCCCGCTGGGGAGAATTGGCCGAGGCCACCAAAGCGCGGTACGAGAAGGAAGGGGGAAAGCGCCGCTTCCTCGACGAACTCATCACCCGTGAACTGCTCATGCAGGAAGCACGCAAGCTAGGGCTCGACCAGAACGATGCCATCCGCGATCGAGCGCAACGCTACAGGGAACAACTGATTCTCGACGAGCTTCTCAAGGATCGGATCAAAGCCAAGGTCGAACTCTCCAAGGAGGAATTGGACGCTTTCTACGAAAAGCATACCCACGAACTCCTCACGCCATTGAAAGTGCAGGTGTCGCAGATGTTGCTGCCCAATATTTCGGCCGCGAAAGATCTCGAACACCAGGTCAACCAAGGAGGGGACTTCGCCAAGTTTGCGCAGCGTTACTCCATCGACTTCAAAACGAAAGCGAACGGGGGCGATCTCGGACCCTATCGAAAAGAACTGGTCGCCCCAGAAGTGGATGCGGTCATTCATACCCTCAAGACCGGTATGATCAGTGCGCCGATCAAAACGGACGCCGGCTATTACCTCGTCATGGTGACACCACTCGACAAGGAAATTATTCAGGCGGACGTGGCTGTTCGAGAACGCCTCAGGCAGGAACTGCTTAACGAGAAGCGCCGGAAACGGTTTGCCGGCGTGATTGCCGATATTCGCACGAAAGC
>VFKF01000154.1 GCA_009885705.1 Nitrospira sp.
CAGAGCAGCAACCGATGGCGAGGAAAGCGATTGCGCAATCGTGTCATGGCAGGCACAGCCAATAACACATCGCCAAGGCCACCGGGATGGATCATGACAATCGTTCTTGCCACGATGCACCTTACTGTTCAGAGGGAGGTGACTGTGCCAACAGGGATCGCGCGACTTCAAGATCTTCAGGGGTATTCACATTTTGAAAAGAACGGCCGGAGGGGTCGATGCCAGCCAGATCCGCCTCAGTCACATATTGGACCAGGAGGGACTCGCACGACAGGATCTTTTGGATCTTGAGCTGTCGCGCCAAAACCATCTGTTCAATGATAGGCAAACACCGTTTGCTATACAAGGCGTGCATTGGATGTAACCGACCTGCAAGTTTCGCCATAACTATGTCTGCTGACGTTCTTCGACTTGTGAACTGGGAAATAACCGCCCGATCCAGAAATGGCATATCGCAAGCGACCACGAATATATAGGGTGTCGTGGCCTCTGTAAGACCGGTATACAACCCTCCAAGACTGCCACAATCCGGCACCAGGTCTCGAACGATTCTCGCATCGACATCGAGCGCAGGACTATCCTTCGCAATGACGACCACTACCTCCTGAAAGATTGAACGAAGCACGGCGAGTCCTCGTTCAAGGAGAGTCTGTTCTCCCACAACGAGATACCGTTTATCCTCGCCCATTCTCCGGCTTTTTCCTCCGGCAAGCAGGACGCCGGTTATGTCTTGCTCCATCATGTCCTCAAAACCTGCGGCCAAAAAGAAAGAGGGGGTGGGTTACCCCCACCCCCTCATGCTTTTCCAGACTCTCGCGCTCAGATGAACGTTAGAGGGTCTTTCCCTTCCGCTTGTTCGATCGTCTCGTGAGGACCCACCCTTCCAGGAGGACCACACCAAAGGCAATCACAACCGGATAGATGTAGGCTTCGCGAGGCGTTGGCGGCTCCAGGAATGTGTAGTAGAAGGCCGAAACGGCCATCTTCCGTCCTGCGTCGCCATTGTGGCCGTCCCAAGCGAAGAACACCGTGGGAATGTACTGTCCCATTTCGAAGAAGGTATCTTCGTCGTAATCCTGATCCTTCTTGTTTCCCAAAGGACGCTGAATGATGACCGTCCAACGTCCATTCTTCCACTCAGAATGAAGAATCTTGATGTTCTCTTCGTAGGTATCGCGTTGGGTGAAATCCTTGTCCCATCCGGTGCCTTCAAAGGCACGGAGTGAGCCATCCGCTTCCCACTTCACAATATCAACAGGGAACTGCTCGTTGCTGCCGAACAGATACCGTGGCTTAATCGGCGCCGGAAGCTCTTTCCACTTCACGGCCGTTTGCATCGCGACCGCATCGTTGTACACCGTGTAGTTATTCTGATGTGCAGCGATCGAACCCTCTTCGCCAGTCTTCGGATCTTGTTCCTTGACATCGACATTCACGGACGTCGGAGCCCAAGGCAACTTCCCTTCGGCCACGCTCTTCGTCCGGTCATCCCACTGGAACATGAATACGACATTTTTGTCGTTGTAGAGGGACTTGACCCAAATGTCGTCGATCCGATTCACGAAGTTTCTCGGCTTGTGGGTGATCTGACCACCCATCGCAATATACCGTCTGGCCCGATTCTTCCACAATTCATGCTCTGGATCTGCCGGGATTTCTCCTTCGACCATCCCTGAGGAGACCACAAAGTTGATCTTCGGCTTGTCCGCCTGCGGATCAATCGCAAGGGGCTTTCCGTCAGCTTCGCGCTCACACAACGAGTTCACGAAGTTGGCAATGTGCCACCGTTCTTCAACCGTGCTGTTGTCAGCGAAGGACGGCATCGGCGTACCGTTGACTCCGGTTGAAAACGTTCTGAAAATATTTTTGACGTTGTAGGGATCCTGGCGGCTGCCCCTGAAGTTCCAGCACTTGTGCCAATTGGCAGGCTGAATCGAAAAGCCCCAATCGTCTTTCAGATTGAACGCATTACCGTCGCCACGACCTTCGGCCCCGTGACATTCCACACACTTCTTCTCGACGATAAGTTCTGCGCCCTTCTTTAAGCTCTCTTCTGAAACGGGAACCGGCTTCAGCTCATCAAGCTGCAGAACGGTCTGGCTTTCAGATGCCTTGTCGGTAAACTTTCTGTCCTTCACCAGCTGTGTCGTAACAAACGACAAGACTTGGAGCCGTTGCTCTTCCGTCAGAATACCTTCCCAGGATGGCATGGCAGAACCTGGAAGACCATGTGTGACAGTTTCGAACAGGTCGTTCTGACCAGGAGTAGGTTTCTTGGCATCGAACAAGGGCAACTCACCGCTTGCCGTACGCCGAATCTTGAAGGTGCCCTGGTTGAAGTTACGGGGACGAGGCCAGAGACGATCTGCACCAGGTCCATCGCCCGCACCATCGACTCCGTGGCACCAGACGCACTTCGTAAAGTATACGCGCTTGCCCGCCTCAATCATGTCTGCAGCAGGCTCAGGCGACAATTCAGCCTTCTTGAAACCCTCAGGAACCGCATCTGCGGCAAACGCGACGCCCCCGGTGCTCCCGGAGACCAGGATAATTCCAAAGGCAGTCGCGAGGAGCGCCCCCGCCTTCAGACTAAACGAATTCTTCATGGTTTCCCTCATGTCGTAAATCCAGGTTGGCTAGAAATTCCCGTGAACGATTAGTCCCAGGTTCGGGGGTAATACCCCGTATGCCAATATTCGAACAAAATCACTTTCCAGATTTCGTCTACGGTCAGATGCTGCTCCCACGGTGGCATGACTGAGGCCCAGGGGAAGCCTTCGTTAGGCAACCCGATTCCACCCTTGGAGACGCGCCAGAAAATAAACGTTTCCTGTAATTGTGCAATCGTTCCAGGATCTGTAAAGTTCGCAGGAATTGGATTGAACGCGAAGGCATGCAGTCCGCGACCGTTCAGGTTATCGCCGTGGCAGAAGTGGCAGTTTTGGAAGAAGATTTCTCCTCCCTCACGGACATACTTGAGATATCCTTGCGCGTCTTTATCCCAGGGATTGGCGTTCGGCTTCATCAACCGGCCCATGCCCTGTTCCACAATATTCGCGTTGCTATATTCCTGATCGAACTTCCCTTCGAGGTTGACACGATAGGGATTCTGCGACGTTTGAAG
>VFKF01000467.1 GCA_009885705.1 Nitrospira sp.
GCATCGCCCCCATCATCGAACCCGTACGCCACCTATTCCGGTTTTTCACGGCTCAAAATTGCGACGCCGTTGTAGGACTTCATGCCCCGATAGGTGATTTCGTATCCTGACTCCGCCAACGCCAGCAATGGAAACTCGCTGTCTTGGACCTTGGTTTCTTGAATACAGAGCACATCGGGCTTCTGCCGAGCCAGCCAGTCGAGCACGATGGGCAAACGCTTGCGGAGAGAGTTGGCGTTGAAGGTCGCGATTTTCATGCGCTGTTCCATGGACGATATTCAGGCGCCGCATCCTAACAAAAGGCCCCATGAGGAACAAGGCGGGAGCGCCGCTCCCCTCTTCGCCTCGCACTGAATACTGTCTAATAAAAATGGCCCCCGGGAGGAACAACCTCCCGAGGGCCAGGATACGAACACCGATTGAGGTCTCGCGCTTAGTGACCGGCGGCTGGAGCCGGGGCTGCTGCGGGAGCTGGAATCGCGGCCTTCATCTCTTGTCCCATGGATTGGCCGGCGGCTTTGACTTCTTCGGCCTTGCCTTTCACTTCTTCTTTCTTCGACTTCATCTTGTCCTTCGCTGCCTGACGCTTGGCTTTCATCTCCTCTTTGCGGGCCTTCATCTTGCCCTTCATCTCTTCTTTCTTGCCCTGCACGTCGGCTTTCATCGACTCTTTCTCGGCCTTCACATCGGCCTTCATCGAATCCATCGCACCTTTCATGGCATCATCGGCCATGGCCAGCGAGCCGGCTCCAACCAGACACAACAAGGCAACGGACGCCACGATCAACTTCTGCATAGGGAACCTCCTGGAAATAATAGTGAATGGGGCTTGCTTCTTGGCAAGGGAATGAGCAGCCTGCGCTCCTTTGTGAAATCTGTCAAGAATCGGTTCGAATATGTGAGCCGGTCAACCCTTGGATGTGGTCCGGTCGAATGGTCAGCCATTTGTGTGGGGTACGACGACTCCGGACTGCTTCATCCCCATACCCAAAGCCTCTTCTGGCTGCCGTTTCAATTCAATTGTCCGCTCTGCTCAAGTTTTAGTCCTGAAACAACCGATAGGGAACACTAGGACATGTGGGAGAACATGGAATGACTCAAGCGAATACGACGTCCGTAGACTCCGATGTCATTAACGAGGTTCGCGCGCAGGTCCATGCTCAGCTGCGCCCGCTCTTCGATCCGCAGGCCAATTCGATCCCCGTCCTGAGGGCGACCTGTCAGAAGATCCTCAATATCAGCGGGGACACCTCGAGCCCTGAAGCCCTGTCAGAAGTCGTCAGCCGCGACCCCGGACTCACGTGCAAAGTCCTGCAGATCGCCAACGGAATCGCCTACAGCCCGCAACACACCATTACGTCCGTGACACACGCGGTGTCCTGGCTCGGCCTGGATACGGTTCGCACGCTTGTGGCCACCGTCCAGTTGATGGAGCAGTTGGAGCATCAGCCGGATCGCCGGCCGCTCTTGAGCCGCCTGATCGCCAAAGCGCTGTTTGCTGCCGCACATGCTTCCGAGCTCGGCACGGCGCTGAACTATCCTCAACCGGGGCAACTGTTCAGCGCCGCCCTCCTCTACTCCTTCGCCGACCTGGTGATCGCATACCAAACGCCCGATCTGTTTCAATCCCTCACCACGGCAAAAACGCCGGATGCCGAAGCCAAAATTCTCGGTGTGTCGAAGGTTCGTTTTGCCACGGCGCTTGCACAGACCTGGGTCCTGCCGGCCGGCCTGGTGGATCTCATCGGTGCCCAGGCGTCCACGGCAAGAACCAAGTGGCAGACCGACCAGCAGCTGTTTACGGGGCTTGTGGCAGGATCGAACCAGCTGATCGACGCTATGGCCGATTCACCGGATTCAGACGCCACCGAACTCATGCGTCGCACCCTCCAACGGGGTACCGCTCTGCCTGAGCGCGCATTACAGGACGCGTTAACCCGCGCATTCGACAAGGGCAAGCAACTGTCCCGTTCCGTCTCGATCACGGAAACCATCATCTCCGAGGCGGCAGCTAAGTCTCGCAATTCATTGCTCAATGACCAGCCGGTGGACCAACCAGCCCCACCGATCCAGACTCGCCCCTTGGAAACCTTGTTACAATTTCAAGCCTCCTTGCTGGCGGCGAAAGACCTCAACAATCTTCTATCGATCTTGGTCAATACGCTGCGCGACGGCGGAGGGTTTTCTCGGGTGGCCCTGGCCCTGTTGAGTCCCGGCGATACAGACCAACTGCTCGGACGAGTGGTGGTCGGCGTCGACTCGCCTGGCCGCTATCTGGCCAGCTTCACGGGACCGCTCAGCACGGAACACCCGCTGTTCTTGCATGTGCTGAAAGGGCAAGATCCCTTCATGTTGTCGCAGGTCTCCATCGACGGACCTCGATCCCTCAGCTCGACGTTTCTCGCGACCTGGCGCACCTCCTCGGCCATCCTCGCCCCCATCCGCATCGGCGTCCGGCCAATCGGACTTCTCTACGGAGACTGTGGACCCGATCCCAACCGCGTATCACCCCAATATCTGCAATCGTTCCAACTGTTCTTGAGCCAAGCAATCCTCAGCCTTAACCGGCTGGCCGGCGTGCTCTGACCAATCTGAAGCCTAAAATGTGATGCGTGAAACGAGGGTCCGCCGAAAAAATGCAGCCCCGCTGGCGGAACGGCATGTCTTGGAAAAGAAGAGAGTGCTCCCGCAGGCTGCTCAAACGGCCTGTCAGCAAGGCCGCAGCCGCTGAACGCACCGGAGGCGTAGCC
>VFKF01000324.1 GCA_009885705.1 Nitrospira sp.
TCGGAGAGATGACTCCCGAGGAACCCAGCTCCACCTGTAATAAGAATACGCATACGATGACGCCTCTTTTACACGTCTCTTATCACGAAAGCCATACACATTTTCAGAAAGCACGAAGGGGGATCTGGCAGGGATTATGGACGCACAGTCGGCTGCCCCTGATTCGGCTGAACGGCAGATACACTTCCGCCTGGAATATTCTGTAATCCCGGTGTTATCGGTCCCACAGACCCAGGTGTAGTCCCTTGTGGCACGATCGAAGCGGATGAGGGGCTCGGGTGTTGGAAAACCCAATCATGATAGGTGGTTCGTCCCTCAAAATGCCTGACAGCAAGGGGAAAGTCATGCTGACGGAATGGCTTCGCGTAACTCTTACTCCGCACACCCATGATACCGCCTGTCGGAGCCCGAAGATACTCCCACTCCCCATGCCCCATGGGGTCGAGATAGACCTTGCGTAAAAACGGTTTGGGTAATCTCGTGAGGTCCGCCAAGGTCTGGGGATAGACCTCCCCCGGCATCACACGGCCCGCCTTGACCGTCGCGGAATAGAATGCGAGGGCATTCTGAATCTCAACCCCTTTGGCTAACAGATCCGCCTCAAGCTCACGCTGGACGATGACCTTCCATTGTTTTGCTGCTGCAGTCGTGGCAATGCCGATCACGACAATCGCAAACATGAGCATGAGGTAGGTCACACCCTGCTCGCTGAGAACTCCTCGCTGTCGGCTGATACGCATAGAACCGTTAGGGCTGTATCGGAGCTTCCTCTGAGAGCAAGACCGTATACTCCATTCGTGACGGACGATCTTGCAACGTCACACTCTCTTGCGTGATGGCCTTCACCAGAACATGATTCTCTACCGTTTCTCCGGTCCTGACGACATGGAGGTCGTCATTCTTCCTGAGTACAGCCATCTGACCGGTTTTTCGCCACGCGTCCTCCATCCGCACAAACCCGAGATAGTGGAACTGCCCCAATTCGTCGAGGATGGCCTGTTGGCGCAGTGCCTGCTCAGACCTAGGGTCAGGCTCAGACTGGTGTGCACTGGCCGCCTCTGAATCATTGCGGCGAGGCGGGGCAAAGATATTACGTGGCGTCGTGAACGTCATCTCTCGTTGCGTTCTTGTCGCGGCGAGGAGGTCAAGCTGCACGTGCACCCTATTGATTCCTCCACGAGGTGCCAGCGGCCTGGACGCAGGGCCCGTCACATTTGCCAGTGGCACACGCACGGGTTCTTCAACGGCCAGCCATTGCCAGGCAACAATGCCACCCCACAATAGGCCGAGCAGGGACAGCGCCATCACTTTTTTTCGATTCGTTATCATCATGTCTCGGCTTACTGAACCGTGGCCTTGGCAGGCTCGCCACGAAGGTACGTGGCAATCTTAATGTTGAACGTCAACGTCTGGTCCTGCTGGGCGCCTGAGCGTACAAGCTCCAAATCCTCAATGTATACCAACTCCTCGGCCGTCTCCAGGTCATAGAGAAACCGGCGGAGATCCTCGTAGCGACCGGTCATCGTGCCTTGAAGCACCCCCTTACTCGTATAGGCCACCGGCGTGGATTCAGTCTTATATGAAAGCGCAGGCAGGATCACCCGATCACGCTTCGCCTCCTCAGTGATGCCCAGCGCCAAGGGAGCAAAGTCTCGTTCACCCGGCAAGACAGACCACACTTGCGCAAGATCTTTCCGCGCTTTCTGAGCGTCCTTATGGAAGATATACTCTTGATGGGCTGTGCTCCATTCACGTTCTAATTTGGCCAGACTCTGTTCCGCCCCATCAATCCCCACCATGCACGTCGCCCACAATATTCCGCTCAACAGCAACACCAACGCGAGCCACGGAATCAAAACTCCATAGGGCTTTTGTAGCTGTTGGGCAATGAAATCCATCATATCGCTCTAGGCGCCAGGTTGCCGATAGTGCAGCATCAGGTCAAACTCGACCAAACCATCCTGTCCCACCCGATGTTGGCCCAGCACAGGATCGCGAAACACAGCATGATCCTGCAAGGTCACCGTCAACGCGGTGACATCTTCGACCCTCACCGCCAACCCAGTCATGTGGACGACCGCGCTCCCGGGATCCAGGCGTATACTCTGAATCGACACCTGCGGGGGGATCGCGGTTTCAAGAGCGGACAGAAACTGCGTCCAGGAAAAATGCCGTTTGGTGAGCAGCTGATTCGCTAAACTGACCTCGACCGGTAACTGTTGCAATGACGGCCCTGAGAGATCAAGGCCTTCCCGCTGGGCCTCGGCAAGGAGCTGATGATCTTGCGCACGAACCTGATCAAGTCGTGCTTGCAGGTCCTGCCGATCGTGCATCGTAATCACTGCCTGGCTCACACTCCACAGAATTGCCCCTCCCAGGATCCAGCTGAGCGCAACCAGCACGACTCGTGTCGGCGCAAGATACCAACGGTATCGGCTGCTCAGTTCGATGTGAAAATACCGCGCCCCCCCTGGCTTCACCAGGACACTGTTCACCCTGCCTGCGAACACCCGAAAGAATTTTCGTCCAGAAGCCATCGCCTACATCACCCCTGCCACGGCAGAGAGCGTCGCCCATGACCTGCTCCCCCCATCGTGAGTCCAGCCCAACCGTTCGACCGCTTTCCAATCCAGACTCTCAGTCGACAGACCGAGTTCGCGAGTCAACGCCTGTTCAAGCGTCGAAAACGGGCTATCGCTGGCAATCACAACCTCCGCCACGTTCAGGCCTGGATGATGCTCGCCACAGGCACGAAGTGACGCGGCACATTCCCCAACGATGTTGTTGGCCACGTCGGGACCAGGATCTTCTTCACCCGCGAAACATTCAACGCTCAACCGCTTGGTTCGAACAAATACCAATCGGCCCTCCTGCATCACAAAGCAGGTCAACCCGCCATCCGATACACTGACCCAGAGCAAATCACGGCCCACCCGTTTCCGCCCGCCTGAGGCTTTCAGCCAGAGATTAAACAGACGAAAGCTGGCCACGCCGACTTCCTGCGGAAGCAAGCCGACCGACTCACAGAGGGACTCATATTGCCTCAAGATGGTTTCTTGTATCGCCACGACGAGGACCACATGGGAACGTTGGTCTCCTGCGCCATATGAGGGGAAGCCCTGCCAGACAACCTTAGCTCCGGCCAAAGACACCAACTGGTCCTGCCCTACGCGCCAACGAATCAACGCCTCTTGCTCTTCCGCTTGAGCCGGGAATTGGTCCAATTGCA
>VFKF01000502.1 GCA_009885705.1 Nitrospira sp.
CGCATCTGAGGCCACATCACCATTTCGTTAGTGAACAGGACTCTAGTGCAGAGCCTGCGCCTCATTGACGTGCGACGTGTGAACTAGGGACCGAAGCGGAAGCCGAACAACAGTGCCACACTCGTACGGTCTTTTTCGGGGAGCGATGGCGCGAGGTTGATGTCGTGGAGATTAATGATGAGCGTTGAGGAGAGCGCGATGTTGTGGACGGCCTGATATTCGACGGAGAGGCCGATCGGAATATACCAACTCGTATCGTTGCGGTCGATGCGTCTTGGGCCGGTTCCGCGGTCCAGGTCTGCGTGGATCAATCCGATGCCTGAAAAGGGGACGAGATTGATGCCGTTCTTGAGGCGAAAGTGATAACGTGCGACTCCTGCAAAGGAGATCTGGAAGAGGTCTCCCATGGGGGTGACCTGCATCATCGGTCCGATGGAAAAGTTTCGATCGATATAGTAGTCACCACTAAATGCCATGGTGAAGACCGTGCCATTGACCGTTCCGGAGGTGAGCCCCAGGTCACTGCCGAACCCCCACCGGTTGTCGTCAGCTTGGGCCCGCGGTACGCCGACAGCGGTCCCCATCACCAACAGAGCCAACAGGCCTGCAGCACAGGTTGTTCGTAACGATATAGAGGCGATCCGTGCAATCATGACGGCGGACTGTAGCATAGAGGGTAGGCTTGGACAAGTTGCTTGAGCAGGCCGTCTCAGTCAGGTATTCTCTGGCACCGTGAACAATGGGAGAACTCAGACATGTCGACTAATTCGATGACCCCGAAGCAAGCCGGCGCAGCGTTGATCGCAGCAATGCCCGCCGGCCTGTCAGTCCAGCAACTGGAAGAATACGGCATCGAGGCGTCGACGGAGCAGGCCCAGGCGATTACCCAAGAAGTGCTCTCGCTGAATTTATTTTGGATCTTTGCCGCGATTGAGGCCCATATTCCTCTGAAGTACCAGACGGCATTGTCGGAACTCATCCTGGATACCATCGAAGCAGGATGGGGGACGACCGTTCCCATCGGTACGGCTGCCTGGACTGCGTACCTCAACGAATGGCAGGAGCGTCGTCGTCTCTATACCCGTTTGGTGGAAGAAGGTGTGAGCCCGCTTGCCGTGAGTGCCGAAGCCGCCGAGTTGATGGAGGAGAAACACTTGGTCACGGAAGGGGAGCGGCGAAATCTTCTCACCCTGTTGATCGATTTTGTGCCGGTCGAGACCTACGGGCGGTTACTGCAAGATATCGGATAATCTCCTGGTCCGTCCAATTGTCAGAGGTAGCGGTGGCTGACAACTTTTCCTGCCCCATCCAACTCGTAGAGGACCGGCGCCCCAGTCGGGATATTCAACTCCAGCACCTGCTCACGGGAGAGCTGTTCCAGTTCCATCGTCAGGGCGCGCAGGCTGTTTCCATGTGCCGCGATGAGGATCGTTTCCCCTTTCATGAGATACGGTTTAATCGTCTGCTCATAGTAGGGCAACACACGTTCGGCTGTGTCCTTCAAACTTTCCCCGCCCGGCGGAGGGATGTCGTAACTTCGCCGCCAGATCTTCACCTGTGCCTCGCCGTATTTTTTGGCAGTTTCGGCCTTGTTCAATCCCTGTAACTCGCCGTACATCCGTTCGTTGAGCGCTTTGTCCTTTACGATAGGGAGGCTCGACTGCCCGATCGCCTCGAGGGCCAGCCTCAGGGTTTCATTCGCGCGTGCGAGCACGGAGGTAAAGGCACGATCGAATGTGAAGCCACGGAGTTTGTCTCCTGCGTTCTTGGCTTCCTGTATCCCTCGCGGCGTGAGGGGCACATCGACCCAGCCGGTAAAACGATTTTCCAGGTTCCATTGTGATTCGCCATGACGAAGCAGGACTAATCGAGCCATTGTACGTGCCCCTTGAGGATGAAAGGATATAGCCACGGGGCAAAGCATACTGGAACAGCCGACTATGTCAAGCGGTTGCTTTCGCTTGAGGCCGGCAGTACCATTCCGTCTGATCTCCCGACCTAGGATTAGGCTACTGGTATGACGACCTCATCTCCTTCCGATATCAACTGGACAGCGTTTGAGGCCTGGTGGAACGGGATTGGCGAGCGGCTGCAGGTGGCTGACCGAGCGCACGATTTTTTTACGGGCATGCGTACGGGCGGCATGTTCGATCGGATTGCACAAGTCGGCGGGCAGGCGGACTATATTCTCTTTGTCCTGATGCGCTATTGGGTGCCGACAGTGCTTCCTCCCCCTGGGCGAGAGCGACTCACGAAGAACGATCCGGACTATTGGCTGGAGTCGGAACAGATTCTCAAAGCGGCCACCGCCCGCCTTCGGGAACTGAAGCCGCTCATCGAGTTGTTGACCACGCCGAACCCGCTGGCAGAGTTGGCCTCAGGCGGGGGGCCTGGTTCTTCACCTGTCGCAGAAGTCGAGCTGGGAAAGATGCTGGAAGGTATTGCCGAAGTGGCCGGCAGTTACGGCGGCCCGGACTATACCTCGGTCATCAAGCAATTCGACCCGATTCCGCTCAGGCAGACGCAACCGTTCAAACATAACAAGAAACACAGTGCCGAGCTCTGGGTGGTCTTTCTGTTGCGCGAACATTTTCGTAGTTTCGGGCTCGGGAAGGATCGCTATTGGCCGCTCATTGCGCCGGTTTGCGCGGCGGCAGGCATTCTTCAACCGAACGGCCAGGCCTATGCACCGGACGAACTTAAATCCTGGTGGCAGAAAAACTGGCCGCGCACCTATACGCAGATCGGGCAGAAGCAGGACGCTTCTGACTCAGGTGGAGCCGCGTATGAACAGGATTTCGGGTGGTTTCAGGCCTGGATTGGGTGGCAGCGGAGCCGGCAGAGCATGCCGGAGTAAGTTATCGCAGGAACGGCACGGGTCGTTGTATCGCGCTCACGGTTACGTCGTACTCGTGGCTGCTGGTCTCGTTGGTTTGGGCGGGAATTTGTCTGAATCCGGCAGTCCATCTTGAAGCAGCTTGAACATCGTCATTGCAAAGAAGATGTAGAGGGCGACTCCAACCCAGATCACGTAGGGCTGAACGCCCCCCGCTTCTTTCAAGGCTTCGTCTTGTTTCGCCGGGTCTGTCCACGAATTCTTTTTGATCTCGCCAATCTGCTCGCGGCAGTACCAATAGTAGACATAGTTTGCGGTGGCGCCTGCCATGATGCTCCAGACGAGACCCACGGTGAGATCGCCGGTCACGTAAGTCGAAATCATCGGACCGAGGGCATAGACTAGCGCATAGACGTACATTTTCCGGTAGAGGAACCAGAGGAAGGAAATATACAGAAATGCCGGCCAATTCCACGTCAGCGCGAACTTCGGCTCGTCTCCTAACCCGAATTTCTTAAAATGTTCCAGATAGCGATCGGCATGGGGGCCGATGAGTTGACGCCAGAGGTCTTCATCGGTGTGTGGGACGTCGGCGGCGATAGGTGGTGCAGGCTCAATGGCCAGTGTATTTCCGCACTGGTAGCAGAATTTGGCATCTTCCTGGTTCTGCTGCTGACATTGCGCACAAGACTTCATCCGCCAGAGACTATCACAACCGAGGCGTCATCTGGGTAAAGAAGCAGGGCCCTACTGCTCGATGGCTTCTCCTGCCCAATTCAGGTTGCTTCCGCCGACAGGGCTATGCTACCTTCCCTTTCTTTACAAGGGGATACGTCTGTCATGCCGACAGAAGAGCTGAAGCAGGACGCCGCGCGGTACTTGATGCAGACCTATACGCGTCAACCGCTCGCGATTGCGCGGGGGCGGGGGACGAAGGTCTACGATTTTGAGGGACGAGAGTACCTCGATTTCGTCGGCGGGATTGCGGTGAACATTCTGGGGCATGGTCACCCAGACTTGATTCAGGCCATCCAGCGCCAAGCCGCGCAGCTGATCCATACGTCGAATCTCTATTACACTGAGCCTCAAGTCAAACTTGCCCAAGTGCTGGTCGATCATTCGTTTGCCGACAAGGTGTTTTTCTGCAACAGCGGAGCAGAGGCGAACGAGGCCGCGATCAAACTGGCTCGCCGCTATTCACATGACAAGTATGGAGCCGGGCGGCACGAAATCGTCACGATGAAGAACTCGTTTCATGGACGGACGATGGCGACGATTACCGCAACGGGACAGGAAAAGGTCCAAAAGGGCTACGAGCCGTTACTCCCGGGCTTTCATTATGTCGCCTTCAATAATGTGGAAGAGCTGGAGCAGGCCGTCACCGACAAGACGGCGGCCATTCTGCTCGAACCGATTCAGGGCGAGGGGGGCGTGCACGTTGCGGATCGTGAATATCTGAAGCAGGTGAGAGCCCTCTGCACGAAAAAAGACGTGCTCTTGATGTTCGATGAAGTGCAGACCGGAATGGGACGAACCGGGACGCTCTTTGCCTATGAGCAGTTAGGGGTGCAGCCGGACATTATGACCCTGGCAAAAGGATTGGGCGGCGGTATGCCCATTGGCGCCTGTCTCGCAATCGACTCCGTGGCCCAGGCTTTTTCCCCCGGCAGTCATGCCTCGACATTCGGCGGCAATCCGCTGGCCTGTGCGGCGGGCCTGGCCGTCTGTCGCGTGCTGCTGGAGGGCCAGGTCCTCGACCATGCACGCCGGATGGGGGAACATTTCGCAAAGGGATTATCCGATTGTCAGGAGCGACATCGGGTGGTGCGAGAGGTGCGGGGCCTTGGGCTCTTGCAAGGGATTGAGCTCGATATGGAGGGGAAAGTCGTCGTGGCCGAATGTTTGGCGCGCGGCATTCTGATCAATGGGACCGGTGAACATGTCCTCCGGTTTGTCCCGCCGCTGATCATCACCGAGATAGAAATCGATCGATTGCTCGATACGCTGGCTCAGATTTTCAGTAAACAGGCGGCGTAGGGCGCACTCGCGCCGATTGGACAAGACTGGTATGGCACCACGAGCGACAAGCATGCAGGCCGGCAAGCAGGACTTCCTGGACGTTGCCGCCATCAGCAAGGCGGAGCTGGAAGGTTTGCTGAAATCTGCAGCTCTGCTGAAGGACAAGCAGCGTCGTGGAATTCCGCATCCTCTGTTGTCCGGAAAGACCTTGGGCTTGCTGTTTCAGAAACCCTCGACAAGAACGAGGGTATCGTTCGAAGCCGGCATGAACCAGTTGGGCGGACATGCATTGGTCTTGCCGATGGGCGAGATCCAGCTCTCGCGCGGGGAAAGCATCGCCGATACGGCGCGCGTCTTATCGCGGTATCTCGACGCCATCGTCATCCGTACCTATGACCATGCGATCGTGGAGGAATGGGCGAGGGAAGCGACGATGCCGGTGATCAACGGATTGACCGACTTGAGCCATCCCTGCCAGGCCCTTTCAGACCTTCTGACCATTCGAGAAATGAAGGGCCGGTTGAAGGGCATCAAGATCGCCTATATCGGTGATGGCAACAATGTGGCGAATTCTCTGATCGAGGCGGCGGCGAAAATGGGGATGATCATTACGTTGGGTTGTCCGGTCGGGTATCAGCCGGAGCAGCATGTCGTGGACCGGGCCAGGATCGAGGCCGCGAAAACCGGCGCCGTGATCGAAATCGGGCACGATCCCCATGTCGCCGCGAAGGAAGCGGACGTGATCTACACCGATGTCTGGATCAGTATGGGACGCGAGCGGGAGCATGCACGGCGGTTGAAAGTTCTGGCGCCCTATCAAGTGAACAGCCGCCTGTTGCAGCGCGCCAAACCGGATGCCATCGTGATGCATTGTTTACCCGCCCACCGGGGGGAAGAAATCAGCGCCGAGGTATTGGATGGTCCGCAGTCCGTGATCATCGACCAGGCGGAGAATCGCTTGCATATGCAGAAGGCGATCTTAACGAACCTATTAGGTAAGAGGAGTCGAACGAAACGATGAGTCGTGGCAAGAAGAAAGTCGTGTTGGCCTATTCCGGCGGGCTCGATACCTCCGTGATTTTGAAGTGGCTGCAAGAGACCCATGATTGCGAGGTCATCGCGTTTTGTGCCGACCTGGGGCAGGGCGAAGATCTGCAAGCGATCAAGGCCAAGGCGAAAAACCTGGGCGTGAAGAAAGTCTACGTCGAGGACCTGCGCGAGACCTTCGTGAAGGACTATGTCTTCCCGATGCTGCGTGGCAACGCCATGTACGAAGGCTGTTATCTGCTCGGGACGTCGATTGCGCGGCCCCTCATTGCGCGTCGGCAAGCCGAGATCGCGATCCAGGAAGGCGCCGAGGCGGTGTCGCATGGCGCCACCGGAAAGGGCAACGATCAGGTTCGGTTCGAGCTGACCTACACGGCCTTGGCGCCGAACCTCAAGATCATTGCGCCTTGGCGCGAATGGACGATGGGATCGCGGCGCGAATTGATCGAGTATGCCGATCGGCATGGCATTCCCGTGACGGTGACGAAAGCCAAGCCCTACAGCATGGATCTAAATTTATTTCATGTGAGTTATGAAGGCGGCATTCTGGAAGACCCTTGGAAATCGCCACCGGACGAGATTTTCCAAATGACCGTGTCGCCGGAGAAGGCGCCGAACAAGCCGCTTGAAGTCGAGATCGGTTACGAGGCTGGTAACCCAGTGTCGGTGGATGGAAAGAAGATGAGCCCTGCCACGTTGTTGGCTCACCTCAATAAGCTGGGTGGCGCCCATGGCATCGGCCGCGTTGATTTGGTGGAAAACCGGTATGTCGGCATGAAGTCGCGCGGAGTCTATGAAACACCGGGCGGGACGATCCTCCATGTGGCCCATCGTGGGATCGAGTCCTTGGCGATGGATCGCGAGGTGCTGCACTTCAGAGATAGTTTGATTCCGCGCTTCGCCGATTTGATTTACAACGGCTACTGGTTTAGTCCGGAACGGGAGATGCTCCAGACGGCCATCGATGCGGCGCAGCAGGACGTGACCGGCACGGCGCGGGTGAAGCTCTATAAGGGGAGCTGCACGCTGGCCGGGCGCAAGTCGAAGAACTCGCTCTACCGGCTCGACATCGCCACGTTTGAAGAAGACCAGGTCTACAATCAGAAAGATGCCGAGGGGTTCATTCGGCTGAACGCGTTGCGGCTGAAGATCAGAGCTCAACGGAAGAAGGCCGGTATCTAATGGCACGAGCAAAGGGCCGCAGCCCTGTCGTATCGAAAGGCCCAAAGGCCTGGGACGGGCGGTTCACAGAGAAGACGAATCGGCTGGTGGAAGCGTTCACCGTCTCTGTGGCGATCGATCGCCGGCTCTATGCGTATGACATTCAGGGTAGCATCGCCCATTGTAAAACGTTAGGGAAGGCCCGTGTCCTCACCGGTGCCGAGACCAAGGCCATCGTGCGGGGCCTGGAGTCGGTGAAAGCGGAGTTGGATCGAGGCCGCTTTCGGTTCCTACAACAAGACGAAGACATTCACATGGCGATCGAGCGTCGGCTGACCGAAGTAATCGGCCCGCTCGGCGGCAAGGTCCATACGGGCCGCAGCCGCAACGACCAGGTGGCGCTCGATATCCGGCTCTATTTGCGGGATCATTTGGGCCGGCTCGTGACACAGTTGGAAAGTTTTCAGCGGGTCTTGGTGGCAAAGGGGAAGGCCAATCGCACTGTGGCGATGCCGGGCTACACGCATCTGCAGCGGGCGCAGCCGGTGTTGTTCGCCCATCATCTCTTGGCCTATGTGGAAATGATCGAACGGGACAAGGGGCGGGTTCGCGATGCATCGGCGCGGTTGAACGTCATGCCGCTAGGGTCTGGCGCGCTTGCGGGGACCAATTACCCGGTTGATCGCCTCTTTACCGCGAAGCTGCTGGGCTTTCCCTCTGTCACACAAAATAGCTTGGATGCCGTGTCCGATCGTGATTTCATGATCGAAGTGGCCTCGGCCTTGTCGATCACGATGATGCACCTGTCCCGGCTGAGCGAGGAATTAATTCTCTGGTCATCCCAGGAGTTTCGGTTTGTCGATCTTCCCGATGCCTTCTGTACCGGCAGCAGCATGATGCCGCAGAAGAAGAATCCCGATGTGCCGGAATTGGTACGGGGCAAGACGGGGCGTGTGTATGGCCACCTTGTGAATCTCTTGACCACCCTCAAGGCGCTGCCCTTGAGTTATAACCGGGATCTCCAAGAGGATAAGCCTGCGCTCTTCGACGCCCTCGACACGGTTGCCGCGTCGGTAGAGATCTTGACGGAACTGATGCGTTGCATGACGGTAAACCGAGACGCGTTGAATCAAGCGCTCCAGGGTGGAGGCATGCTGGCCACCGAAGTGGCAGACTACCTTGTGACCAGAGGGGTGCCCTTTCGTGAAGCGCATGCGATCACGGGGCGGTTGGTGCGGGCTTCATTGGATCAAGGCCGTGAGCTGACGGACTTCTCGCTCGAAGAATTGCGGGTGTTTTCCTTGCGAATCGAAAAGAGTCTGTTCGCTCGGCTGACGGTTACGGCCGCGATCGATCAAAAGTCTCAGATCGGTGGAACGGCCAGAGCGCGAGTGGAGCAACGCATCAAAGACCTCGAGCGGATGCTCTCGTGAAGATGCAGTGGCTGAATGCGACGTCCATTGTCGTTGGTGTGACGATGGGACTGTTGGTCGCCTGTGGAACCGTGGGGCCTCCGGTTCCCCCGGAAAATGTCGGGGTGAACTCGACGATTCAGCTACAAAAGAAGCGAGAGGTTTTGGACCTCAAACAGCGCGAGGCGGCAGCGGAAGCCGAGTCCGGTGAGCCGTCTCAGGATCCCCTGTTGCAGGGGCAGGATGTGAATCTCCCCCCGCTGCGACCAGTGGGAACTCGGTAGCAACGATGACGCTGGATATTTCCGCGTGAAGCTTGTTACCGTCTGTTCGAGGATGCCGTCGAGGCCTCTTTAGCGGGTTTCTCGTTCGCAAGCCGCGGACGTTTGAATAAGGATGGACAGGATGCATAACTTCGAGTATCGACAGGGCGAACTCTACTGTGAACAGGTGCCGGTCAGCCGCATTGCGCAAGAGGTTGGCACACCTTGTTATATCTACAGCTATACGACTCTCGTTCGTCATTTCCGTGCCTACGATGGGGCCTTCAAGAACTTGCCCCATGTGATTGCGTTTGCGATGAAGTCCAACTCCAATATCGCGATCCTTCGTCTCATGGCGAAGGAGGGGAGCGGGGTGGATATCGTGTCCGGTGGGGAGCTCTTCCGTGCACTCAAGGCCGGCGTGCCTCCCTCGAAGATTGTGTTCGCGGGAGTCGGCAAAAATCACGAGGAAATTCGCGAGGCCTTGAAGGCCGACATCCTCATGTTCAACGTCGAGTCGTCGGCCGAGTTGCAGGCGATCAATGAAGTCGCAGCTTCTGTCGGAGTCAAGGCGAGGGTTGCCCTGCGGATCAATCCGGACATCGATCCCAAAACACATCCGTATATTTCGACCGGTCTCAAGAAGAGCAAGTTCGGGATCGCAGCCGATCGGGCCCTTGAAGAGTTCACGCTGGCCTCTTCACTCGCCAACATCGATGTCGTTGGGGTGCATAAACATATCGGATCGCAGTTAACCGAGGTCACGCCGTTCGTCGAGGCCGTGAAGAAGATCGTGGCGTTGGTCGCTGCCTTGAAGAAGCAGGGCATCAATATCCGGTACGTCAATATCGGCGGTGGTCTCGGTATTACCTACTCGGACGAAACACCCCCGTTGCCGCAAGACTTAGCGGATGCCGTGTCGCCATTGCTGAAGGATTTGGGCGTCACTCTCATCATGGAGCCGGGCCGCGTCATCGTCGGCAATGCCGGTATTCTTGTGACGAAGGTCCTCTATCGGAAAGACGGCGAGGCGAAACGCTTTATTATCGTCGATGCGGCGATGAACGATCTGATCAGGCCAAGCCTCTACGGGGCCTATCACGAAATTCGTCCCGTCTCGGAGGCGGTGCTCAAGCGGCCCAAGCACAATGTGGATGTCGTCGGTCCGGTCTGTGAGTCGGGCGATTTTCTGGCGAAGGACCGGTCTCTACCGGAGGTCAATCCGGGCGACATGCTGGCGGTGATGAGTGCGGGGGCCTATGGTTTCGTGATGGCCTCCAACTACAATTCGCGCCCACGGGTGCCGGAAGTCTTGATCAAAGATGGGGAGATCCACGTCATCAAGACCAGAGAGACCTACGAAGATTTGGTGAAGGGCGAAACGATTCCGGCATTTCTCGACTGAGGAACGGGCAGGATAGACGCATTTTGGCGAAGGAGACAGCATGTTTACAGGCGCATTGATTGCCATTGTCACCCCGTTCAGGAACGGCAAGGTCGACGAACGGGCCTTTGGCGATCTCATCGAATGGCAAATCGCCAATGGGACGAATGGGATTGTGCCCTGCGGCACCACAGGCGAATCCGCCACCCTGTCGCATCAGGAACATCATCGCGTGGTCGAATTGACCGTCGAGGTGGTCAATCGACGGGTCCCCGTGATTGCCGGGACTGGTTCGAACAGCACGGCAGAAGCGGTGTCCCTCACGAAGCATGCGAAAGAGGCAGGGGCCGACGGGGCGCTGATCATTACGCCCTATTACAACAAGCCGACACAAGAGGGGTTGTACCGTCATTACAAGCTCATCGCAGAGTCCGTGGACCTTCCGCAAATTCTGTATAACATTCCAGGCCGAACCGGTGTGAACATGCTGCCGGCTACGGTGGCCAGGCTCTGCGGGCTACGGAGCATCGTCGGGATCAAAGAGGGGAGCGGGTCCGTCCAGCAGGCTTCTGAGATTGCGAGTATGTGCGGCGATCGGATGACGGTGTTGGCCGGCGACGATGCCTTGACGCTGCCGATGATGGCAGTCGGAGGCAAAGGCGTCATCAGTGTGACGTCGAATGTC
>VFKF01000070.1 GCA_009885705.1 Nitrospira sp.
CCAAAGACGACTCGCGGAATTCTTGCCAGGATGATCGCACCGAGACACATGGCGCAGGGCTCGACGGTCACGTAGAGCGTAGCCTCGGTTAACCGCCATGTGCCGAGTGCCGTCGCTGCGGCGCGGATGGCAATGACTTCCGCATGGGCCGTGGGGTCTTGCCAGAGCTCACGATAATTGTGTGCCTGGGACAGAACTTTCCCCTCACGCACTACCACGGCGGCAATCGGCACCTCACCGATCGCCGTCGCGCGGGCAGCTTCCTCTAGTGCAACTCGCATGAAGGCGTGATCTTGTTCATCGGATGGCATGATGCCCACCTTTTGCAATGTTCGTCGGACTCGACGATTTGGTCCATTCGAATTCGTACCGCAACTGCAACGCGACGTACCGTTGCACTAACCCTCCTCGATCCAAGGGCAGGTCCCGCTCATGGATCAGGGCAATTTCCATCTCGTGGTAACGGACGGCAAGCCCCATGACCAAGTCGAATTCACTGGGCCGCATGACATTGGACGCACTCCGGTCCGTAAAGAAGTTGCCGTCGACGAAGAGGACGACACGATTGCGATAGAGGTCGAGGTCTGCATGCGCCACATATCGAAACAGCGCGCGCCCGCTGTTGTCAGGTCTGGCAAAGTAGGATTGGTTGTGAAAGAGCCATCCGCCGCCGGCATAGACCGTCAGGTTCTGATCGGGAAACGCCGAGCGCCACCAGCTGAGGCTGCGGGCGTCGGCCGGTCGGTAGGTGACGAGTGTATCGGCATAGGCCTGTATGATGCCGCTTCGATCCAAGGGAGCATCTCGTTCATATTGCAGGCGCCATCCGAAGTTCTGGATGGTGCCGGTGAAGGCATAGACGGAGTCCCATTCCGAGAGACTCACCCAGCCGGCTTGCCGGTCCGAAAAGAAGTTCTGGTCGGTATAGAACTGGAGATATTCTTTATACAGATCCGTTTCCAGATGGATCATATGGCGAAGACCGACCAAGCCGCTGTTGTCCGGTCTCGCGGCAAAACTGGGGTTGCTCATGAAGGCGCCGGAGAGGAGATAACCTCGAACCCAATGCTCTTCGCTGTTGTCATGGGCCCCTTCCATCTCCGGCAAGGGACGTCCATATTTCTCCAACGCCCAGAGTTCGGGTGGAGACGTCAGGCAGAATCCCCAAAACAGGGCAGCGATGGTCAGCGCATGTAGGGCTAGCATGATTCCTCTGTGCCGGCTCGAAGAGTACGTCGCGTTGGATGGGAAACCGAGAAGTTATTGATAGAGAGGTTGTAGCGGGCCAGCGGAGAGAGGTCAAGCGCTGAGTGCCGTCTCCGTCAGGATCGGCTTAACAGGTAGATAGGGCCGGTCGGTTGGGGGCGGCCGCCCGATGGCTCCAGGCTCAGGGCAAATGTTTTCGCATCGGTGAAGTTCGACACTTTCTTCACCAAGAGGTGAGCGGTGTCTCCGCGATCCATATGAAAGGTCCCGAGGCTCACGGGCTTGGCCTGAATGGCCCAGAGTTGATAGGTCGTGCCGTTGGGACATTCCGGAAGGTTCACCGAGTAAAGCCAGACCTTTTGGGTTCGAGCGTCGTAGAGCAGGAATCCCGCAGCATGTTTCGCCACGTCCGATCCAGTGAGGGAGACGGCTTTGATGTTGGGGATTCGCAGGAGTGTGGCGAGTTCGTCTTGCGGAGTCCCGCCGGTGCGTGCACCGCTTCGCTGGCTGAGTTGTACGCGAGCCTCTTCCAGGTCAGCTTCACGCTGGGCCAGCTGTTCCTTCGCTTCTGCGGCTTCGTTCGTTCGTTGCTGCAGATCGCTACGCACTGCAGCGAGTGCTTTCGCCTGTTCGCCGACCTCTCGCTGGAGTATAGCAAGTGTCGTCGATTTATCCTGGAGCGCGGATTCGAGCTGTTGAATGTTCGAGGTATCCTCGGAACGTTGGGTAACCACGTTCCAGGAGAGATAGCCGCCGACCGCAACGATGACGAGCGTGGCCAATCCCACGGCCCAGGGGAGGGACCATGAGCGGGCAGGGGCGATGGGAGGAAAGAGGTGATTCATCCATTCACCAGGCTCCAGGCTCGGCTTGGCCGGTTCCTTCTGGGCCGCTTCTTCTGGTATCGGTGCAGGATTTCGTCCGGCCATGATGGTGGCTTTGAGGGCGCGGGGAGGACTGGTTTGACTGAGCCCGAGTGGAAGAAGCGCAGCGACGGATTGATGGTCTTTGAGTGCAGCGTGACAGGAGGCGCAGCCGGAGAGCAGGTGGGCTTCCAGCGCCTGTCGTTCGGTTCGGTCCAGTGCCCCTGCGGCGTACAACGGAACCGATTCTTCAAGTTCTTCATGCGTCATTGGAGCTCACCATGGTTCCAATACTGGTGGAGGCCATCCCGGAGTTTGGACATCCCCAGCTTGATTCTGGTTTTGACGGTCCCGAGCGGCTGGTTGAGCCGCGCGGCGATCTCGCTATGGGAGAGTCCTTCGTAATAGGCGAGTTCAATCGCTTGCCGCTGCGCCTGGGGCAATCCCGCCACCGCAGCACCGATGCTGACGCGGAGCTCCTGATCGGCTTGTGTTTCAAAGGGGTTAGGGCCCAAGTCGGCGACATGCTCCGCGGCTCCGTCTCCCAGCGATTGCGTCGCTCGATAGCCCCGCGTAGCCCTGGCCCGTAGCCGGTCGATGGCCCGGCTTCTGGTGAGGGTGACGAGCCACGCAACTGGAGTTCCGCGGCCGACATCATAGCGGGAGACTTTTCGCCAGACTTCCAAATAGACATCCTGCAACAGCTCCGCAGCTTCTTCGTGATTACCCAGGATCCTGACCGCCAACGTGAACAACAGCGTGCTCGAATGGTCGTAGAGCTGGCTGAATGCCTGCTGATCGCCTTTGACCACGCGGGCCATTAGGCTTGGATCGATTGTCGTGGTGGTCTGTCGAGAGGGTGTATCCATACAACGAACGCGCGATTGGAGGGAAATCAAGACCCCCTCATGTCCGCCACGACTATACCATTCTACGGTGGGAACGAGCAAAAGGATGTGTGATTTAACAACCCAAATTCCACAAGAAAATCAACGATCAATTCTCTGCCTTGGCGCCCGAGGGTCGGCCACCCAGGCCATTGCCCATTTGCCCCCCTCCCAAAATAAGTGGCAAGCCCGGCTGATGTATGCGCGGATGAGACCCATGGGGCCAGATAGCCCGTAACGTTGGGCCATGTATCGGGGGGATGGAAAGAGGAGCGCAGAGGCGTAGTGAATTTTTTGCCGAAGGCCTTGCAACGAGCATAAAAGGGCAAATTCCTCTCGCCCGCTGAGCGACGTGTGAGCCAGTAAATGACCCTGTGTTGGGCGAGGGGAAGGCGAAGATGCTCGTTCTGCAGGGATTTGCAGACGGTTGATCACCGAGTCGGGAACTGGAGAATGGAAGTGATGGTTCACCGTCATCAGCACCTCGGAGATGAAGCCGGTCTGATCCATCGCCTGAGCCTGATCGACGAGTAGGTTCCAGCTCACCGGAAAATCTTCTCCACGGATCAACCGGTCTAGTTCGTAATACCAAAGCAGCGGCGCGTGGGTTCCTTTATGGAGGAGATGAAGGCAGAGATGGAGGAGGAGGTCCGATTGGCAGAGCCTCTCTGTATCCATTCCGCGCCATCGCTGTCTCACGGTTCGCGTCCATACCGGCTCCATGGCCGTGGTTCCGATGAATGGCGGGTAGACCAGGGTCCAATGCGGTTCGACGACGACCCCATGCCGAGGGTGAATGAACTCGAGCGAATAGGAATAGGCTTCGAGGAACCCCGGCCGCTGTTCATGACTGGTATATCCGAGCTGCTCGAAAATATGAGTGATGGCTGGCAGGTCTTTGTGATGGACCAGGATGTCGAGGTCGTCCATCTGGCGGATAGACGAATCGCCGTATAATTGCGCGTCCAAGATCGGGCCACGGATTGGAACGCAGGCAATGTGTCGTTGCTGGCATGCCAGCAGAATGCGTTGGAGCTCTTTTTCCAGGAGTAGATTCCAGGCGGTCTGTTGGACAATCTGTCGGTTGAGGCGATCACGGGAATGGCTGGGGATGAGGCTCCGGTGGCGAGATTGGCTGAGCCGGTGAAAAAGGATGGCCGCCACCCGTTGAGCGATGGCGTCCTCGACGAGGGTATCCCACGAATGGTGCGGGAATGGCGCGAGTTTTTCCTCGTCAAGCCGATCTTCTCTGACAAGGGACAAGAGAACTGGATGCACCGATGGGATGGTCAGCATGACATTGCCAGATCGTGGAGGATGGCAGCGCGTACAGCTGGAAATACTGCGAAGGAATCAGGGACGGTCAAGCGGCGAACGGGGATCCGGGTGACGAGACGATGCAGGAAATCGAATTCTCGTGTCAGCATGCGCTGATCAAGAATATCCAGTTTGAATGCCAGTGAGAGGAGTGTGGTGAACGATTCCCGCCCCGCGAGGGGACGTATCTCGGGAGTGGAGGTTGGGCGCCCATCCTCAGCATCGCTTGTTCCTAGCACATAGATACCGGCTAGCGGAACTGCCGAGGAGCAAAAATGTGTTGCGGAGAGAGCGGCAGTGAATCGCTGTTTGGGCGTGTAATGTGCCACCGGCGCACAGGATCCGGTGGTGCCAAAGAGAGCGGCAATCGCATCATCCCAGAGCCTGAGACCTGGATAGGCAGGGAGGGCGACAATGTTTCCATCACGAGCGTCGAGGACGACACAGTCATCGGTTAACACCGAGTAACCCGCGGACAGAAAACTTGCCGCCAAGGTTGATTTTCCCGCGCCGGTCGGACCCACGAATGCACAGGCTCCATAGGGCGTGACCACTGCGGCTCCATGTAGCACTTCTTTCCCTTTGGAGTTGAGCACGAGGGGAAGGACCTGATCCAGGAGAAGATGATGCAATGTGTGGGGGGGCGTGTTCGCCTGTGGAATGCAGCGAATGGAATCACTCGACGTGTCGAACACAAAGCTGGCCAGGTTTGGAAACTGCAGGAAGTAGCCGGAGGAGACTGTGGCGCAACGCAGCCAGGGTGTACCGTCGGCGAGTGAGACGGTCAGGTACCAGGCTGAGGGCAAGGGTATGCGCTCGTCAGGCGAGAAAAACAGGATGTGCAGGTCGGCGCCCTCCGTAGAATCAGCAGAACGGATCTGCTCCAATTCCTGCAGTGGCGCATTGCAACTCAGAATACAACCGTATGCACGATACCGTATCGCTGGTTCCTGCCGATATATCTCAGGGGTCATGCTGAATATCTGGTAACGACTTCGGCCACAAAGGTGGCTGCGTTGGAGAGGGAAGGAAAGAGGTCGGGGTGACGATGAAAAAGCTCACGCTCGATCTGCGCCAGAGGGCGTATTCCGTCGCAGAGCGTCAGCACGGTCAGACGGGCCGTGCCCCAAGAAGAAAGGGTTGGTACGAAGGCCGGGTGAGTGCGCTGCAAGTCTTCCCTGGCAATGAGCATGCCGTTCAGTGTGGAATGAGTAAAGCGAAGGTGCTCGGTTTCAGTGTGATCCTCTTTTCGTATTTCGACCTTCCAGGTCACGGCGATTTGAACAGGGAGGATCTGCATGGTCACGGTCACGGAATCACCTGCTTGGACAGGAACGGGCCGGTCGAGAGGAAAGAAGACGTTGCGTCGGTCGACCCGCTGTTCATGTAATGGCGAATTCGACATCGTAACCGATGGAGAGAGTTGCGCCACGAACCAACAGCCCAGACCGTGCAGAGTTCCGGTTCTGGTAACCGGCAGCGTGCATCCAAAGTGAAGCGGCTGGGAGCCCGAGGTGCTTGGGTCCACAGAGAATGGTTCCACCGACGAGCCCAGTAACTGCTCGCGGAGCAGTTTAACCGGATATCCCGTATTCGATGCGAGCGCTCGAGCTGGGCGAAGATCGAATCCCGCAGGAGATCCATTCCAGAATTCGACCTGCTGCCACAGCGGCTCGTGTTCGACGGGGGCGATGCAGAAGGTAATGCGTTGAGGAATGGTCACGCCGCTGGGTTTGAGAAAACGGCGGCGGGCATCGCTGAAATAGTCGAAGAGACCGGCTTCAAACCCGAAGTGCCCGATCTGGTCCGCGAGAATGATATCCGCTGCCTCGGGCAAATTCACGCGAGTCGAAAGCCCCTTGATGAAATGAACCCGGTCTGCAAATCCGTTGGCTTGACAGATGTCACGAGCCAGCTCGATCAGGCTGCTTTCTTCAATCGAATAGACACGTGCCGCTCCTGCTTGGCAGGCCAAGAGGCCTAAGACACCGGTTCCACTGCCAAGGTCAACCACGACTGTGCCTGGACGGACTGATTCCTGGATCGCGCGACGAAACGCAGTGAGGCGGACGTGATCCTCCAGGTAGTGACGATGTTCATCGACAACGAGCGACACAGCGGGACTCCGCGAGGGACGGTTGTGAGGTGGTGAAACTTGACGGGGTCTTGTCGCCTGTTTTGGCTAGAGACAGGCCGTAGACATGAACATCCCTGATGCACCATCCCCAAACATTCCAGTTGGGTTACCCTGAGTCAATTTGGCGATGTCGCCGTATTCCACAAGTGTCGGTGTTGCGTAGGGCTTTTTCGGCTGCGTCTGTTCTGGATCGGCTTCCGTCTCTGGTGTCATGGAGCCCCTCCCTCTGTTGAGCGATTGTACCGCACTCCTTGCGCGGAGGCTAGGCAGAATATGAAGGTACGACCTCTTGGCGTGGCGGCAGATCGCGGCGCACGCGATGTTCCGGGAAGAGCGTGCGGAACCAGAGCTCGACGCCAAAAATCATCCAAAGCGGCGCAACGTGATACCGATAGGCCTCGTCCCCACGATCATAGCGGTGAGCCATCGTTTGATAGTCGGTCCAGATTTGGTCGCCATCCACCCATCCCATGGAGGCAACGGACAGCGACTGGAAGATGGACGCGCTCGATTCAGCGAGGAGTGCTTGGGCAAAGATGCAGGAAAAGTCGGCTTTCAGGACTCGCGCGCGTACAGATGCCGGGAGTCGCATGCCGAGGGCCTTGCGCAGAATGAACTTTGGGTTGTCTCGCCAGCGTTGCTCTTCCGGCAAGGCAAGGGCGAATTCAATCATGCGGCGGTCGTTAAATGGATGGCGCTTTTCCAAGGCAAAGGACGATGACGCTCGTTCGTCCAATTCAGCTCCATGAAGGCTGAGGCCGTGCACGGTGGACCGGAATAGGTCTTGTTGGGCATAACTGGAGCAGGGCGGTGCGAAGGAGGCCTGGCGAATGCGCTCTTGCATGTGGGTCCTGTGCCAAAACTCCGGGGAGATATAACTGGGAATGTCTGTGCGCCCGAGGAGCCATTTCCCAAGATTCCGGCAGGATTGAGGAATGAGCGGGAGGAGACCGAATTGCATAAGTGGCAATGAGAAGAGGTCGCGTGAGGAACGGTCGCAGTACAAGGGGCGGTCGGCATAAAGCCGTCGGAGCAGCGTTCCGAGCTTCAACGTGCGGAGCAGGTCAGCGTAATGAAAGAAGCTGCCGGTCAACCATTCGTCTCCCCCAGATCCTGTCAGGAGCACGCGGCAGCCCTGCTGCTGGGCCAATGTTCGAAGCGAGTTGCTCATGGCGCCATTCGGGTGGTCGGGAAGGTCCTGGTAGCGGAGTACGTCGCCAAGAAAGCCGGTCAGGGTTGGTGCCTGCGGGCGGATGGCGTGTGAAGGGAAGGAGCCCTGTGCGGTCACGTCGTCGATGAAGACACGTTCATCGCACGGGAGTCCTGGGAAAATGAGGGAGAAGGTGTGAAAGCGATCTCGGTCTTGCGGATTTGCTCGCGAGAAGGCTTGTAGGACACTCACGACGGAAGAGGAGTCGAGGCCGCCGCTCAACTCCAGGCCGATAGGCCTGTGACTACGCAGCCTGCACTGCACAGCTTTGTTGAAGAGCTCGTTGAAATGCTGGGCATAGTCGTCATCATTCGAATATACAATCCGGCGGTCTGGATCAATCGTCCAATAACGGCGTGTTTCGTTCTTGCCCGGGCGCACGACCAGAATGTGTGCCGGTTCAAGTCGGGAGATCCCTTCGTAAAGAGTCTCGGTATTGGTGACGACGGTTCCGATCAAAAACTCTGCGACCATTGCTTCATTCGGACGGCGGGGAGTCGCATCGTGTTCGAAGAGTGGAGGAATTTCTGATGCCCAGCAAAAGCTGGTTCCTTGAAGACAGTAATAGAAAGGTTTAAGGCCCAGAATGTCTCGCGCGCAGAACAGCTGTTGGCGTTGCCCATCCCAGAGCACCAGCGCAAAGTCGCCGATGATGTGTTCGGGAGAATGCTCTCCCCAACACTGATAGGCGCGGAGCATCAACTCTGCGTCCGTATTGGTGCGAAGGCGGAAGCCTGCGGCGTTCAGGGAGGTGGCGAGGTCTTCTCGATTGTCTATCCGTCCATCCAATGTCAGGCACAGCGTTCCCGTTTCATCCTGCCACGGTTGCCGTTCATGGAGCGATTCCGGAGTCGTGTGGAGCATCACCTGGCCTAGGCCCACGGACCCTTCGATCCAGTAATCCGATGCGTCAGGTCCGCGATGGGCAAGCCGACGGATCATGCGCTGTAGGAGGACTGGGTCTGGCCGTGTTCCGTCGAGGTGATAGATTCCGGCTAGTCCACTCATGCGGATAACCGAAGGAATGGCGTATAGCGGTTCGTGAAGGAGAGTCGGTCGCCCACAACGATGCCGCCTCGTTCAACCCAGGCATGTCCTTCCAGCATGGTCATGTTTAGGCTGACGCCGAGACAGAGTTCGACCGATTCTCGCCTCGCGCATAACAGCCAGTAGAGGAGAAGGGAGCGTGGGAGGCAGCGACCATCTCTGTGGCTCATTGACGTCGCCAGGTCGATCAGCTGGATCAGTCGATCCACTGTACAGCGAGTATGGAACAAGGGAATTTGGCTGAGCAGAGGAGATATAGCGGTACGCGACAAAAGGGAAATGAGGCGTGGGAGAGGCCGGGTGATGAGAGCTATTCTGAGTCCCAACGATAGTGCGGTCAGTTGCAGAAGCAGTGCGTGTTCGACGAGTGTGAGATTAGTGAGCCGTCGGAGTGTGTTCAGCATCGGCCGTCAGTAATCCCTTGGCTAGGAGCTGATCGATCAGGGCGTTGACGTCTTTTTGGAGCCGGGGCTCGTTCACGTCATATTCGGTGAGGAGGGTTTCGATGGCCAATGCGGTTGAACCATGTTCGCCAATCAGGTGCCATAAGCGAGTGCCCACTGCATCGAGTCCAAAATAGGTGCCCGTGCTGAGATTGAGCAGCACGGATTCTCCCGCCAAGTCACGAAAGACGACATCGTCAGCGATATAGAGGCGCATGTGTCAGGTCCATGGTCCGGTGAATAATAGGTCCACGATAGCCCCAGGTTAAGGGGGTGTCAAGCTGCACCGAGGATCCTCTCATGCACGCGCGCGGCAAGCCGTTCTAAAAGAACGTTGCCAGAGTGTTAGCCGCCTCCGCTGCCCCGGTTGTCGGGGGTGGTGGCGTTGCTGGTACCGGGAGATCACTGACCTTTTTGAGCGCTGGCTCCCAGCGGCCCATAGTAAAGTCGTCGAGTGACAGTTCGATGCCTCGTCCGTGGCGATGGAGGTAGTCGACCAGCGGCTGCTCGTCGGCAAAATTGTATCGGCGGACATAGACGACTGGCTGTTGAATGGCGACCGCCTCGACAATGGTGCCGTAACCCGGCTTGGTCATGATGGCATCGACTGAGGCTAAGAGTGTTTTAAAGGAAAGGGGAAGCGTCGTCGTGGAGTGGACGCGTGAATATTCATGAGGGACTGGACCATCGAAGAGAAAGCGGTAGGGGCGCAGCTGTTCCATCTGTTCAAAAGGAAGAGATTTGAGAGGAATGCCTCCGAACCCCACCATGACGGTGCGTTCATCGGGAGCGAGGGCGAGGGCCGAGGCCAGTCGCCCTCGTTCAGGGGAAGCGGGGCTGGCGATCGGACCAATATCTACCACCTGCGAGAAGGCATCCATTTTGGGAGCTGGGGTAATACGAAGAGCCCCGCCGGCCTTCGCATAGGAGTTACGGATGCGTTGAATCAATTGCTGACGGGAATGATCGGATGCCTGGCAGTAGTCCTTGAGTACGAGGTCCCAGGTGAAGTTGACCAGGGCGATGGTCGGTATCTGCGCGCGAAAGCCAGCCTCGATGGCCAGATAGGGTGTGTCGGCGATGATCAGTGCCGGTGATGCCGCCTGCATCGCGGCGACTTCATCGGAAAGGCGTGTCTCCCAGGTGTCGTGGAAGTGCTCGTGTGCCGCCCAGGTTTTCTGGATGTCGATTGTGAGGGGGCCGTTTTGGATGCAGCCGATATCTTGCTGCACCGATTGAAGGTCCCAGGGGATCGTCAGGCGGTCCTGAAAAAACGAGGCTGGGACTGTGGTGCGGAGGACGACGGTCAGATTTTGTACGAGGGCGCCCAGTGCATTGAGCACTGGGACGACCTGCGCCGCGTGACCGTAGCCATGTCCCGAGATCGCACACCAGAGTCGTGGCATAGTAGGGTGCTAAGAAACGGTGTGAGCAGCCTGAGTAAAATACGTGAAGCCCTAGGCCCAGAGCTTAGCTGTTGGAGTAATCCGACTCGATCGGTGCGATGTTGTATTGCAGTTCGAGGTCGAATTCGTCGATCAATTCATTGGCCGTGGCCGCGCCGAGATCGGAACGGACTTCGTTGATCACCAGGTCGATCGCCATTCCGGCCTGCATCCCGTATTGTGTCATCGCCGATTCAATTCGTTGTCTGGCATCTTCAATCTTCATAGACTCGATCTCCCTTCATCACGATTCGATTGGCTATCCCAATGTCCTCAGCAGTGCGTCCATCTCAGGGACCAGGTCCACGCCTCCGTTCGATCGGCCCGAGCGAGCCGCGTCGATGCCGGCTCGAAGAACCGGTTTTGCCTCGTCCTTGCGGCCTAGGGAGACGAGGGCGCGCCCGAGTCCGAGATGCGATGCGACGTGGGTGGGGTCCAGTTGTGTCGCGACGGTCAGATGTTCGACCGCTTCCTCAAGATTGCCTCGTTCCTGGAGGATCTTATTCCCCAGACCATAACGACCGAGAAACCCGTTGGGATTTTTGGCGACCATTTGCCTGAATGCTTCGATATCCATCGTGCAGGCTCCCTTCGTAGTGGAGGCACTATAACATTGGATGAGACGAGTCGGCCAGAGCGGAGTTGAGGGAGGCGGCAGATCCTCTTTATGGGGCTGGGGTGATTGAGACGGGAACAGCGGAACGCGATGAGGAGGAACGGAGCGGTTTCCGCGACTTCACAGTTACGGTGAGAATGGGAGATTCCGGGAGGGGACTGCTGCTTGCCATATAGAAGGTGGTATCGCGAACGAGTTGATCCATCAGTTCGGTCAGGCAAGCTTCCGCGACTTGTCCCTTCAGCTCGCTGATCATAATTGGCGAGGCGCCGAACAGATTATAGTGAGCCGTGCCGGACGACTGTGCCTCATAACGTTTCATCTGTCCGTCCCATCGTTCAAGTTCCAGCGTGGCTGTTGCCGCGTAGTCATAGTGCAGTTCGATGACGGGGGAAAGCAGGAACATGGAGACGCCAATGGCAAATCCCTTCCAGGCGGCTGCTCCGGAATGGGGTTCGACGGTTTCATTGAAGGTGATCCGGGCGGTCACCGCTTTCTCGCCTGGCGAGGCCACATTCTCTCCCAGTGGAACGAGTGTCGAAAAGAGACGGGTTTCCTGTACGGTGTTCAAGATGCGGCGTTCGATCTCGGCCGAAGGATTTTGGGGCGCACCGTTCTGCGTCATTCTGAGGCCGTCCAATACAAGCGGCACCCGCTCGTCGTTGGAGATGGAACGGGTGGCAGCCTCTTCGTGAAGCGTCGAGGAGGGCATGACATCGATCCATCGGCTACAGCCGATGGTCGTGCTGGCGATTCCCATCACCCCTACGAGCGTCCAGCGGAATAGGTGCTGCATCATGGTGACTCTCTCCTTAAAAATAGAATGAGAACCCGCCGAACGGCAGGCTCGCGTTCAGACCCAAATTCGGATAACGCGTGCCGGCGTTCGAGATGTGATGAAAACGGTAGCCGACGTTGAGCGACGTCTGCGGCGTGATGAACCAGGACAGGCCGAATCCCGCCGTCAGCACGAAATTGAATCGCGAGGATTCTTCAGGGATCTTCCCTCCGAGATCGGTCCAGAAGGGGCCGCCGGCAAATTCCACATAGGGACGGACTTGATCGAGTGCGACAAAGGAGTATTTGATCTTGGGCGTAAATCCGATGCCATGCGTGAGCACCGGTTCATTAAACTGGATGTATACGACTTCTGCGCCGATCGACACCTGCCCTCGGTACCATCCGTCACCGACTGGGTCCGTGAGGGTCATCATCCAAGAGGGCATGAAGGCTGGCCCCTTTTGCTTGGTCGTGTGGTCTGCTGTGAGTCGATGGGGGAGCATGTAGCCGGCCGTGAGTCCGACCTCCTGCGTCCCAACGGTGATGGCAGGTGAGCCCTCATCGGCGTAGGCGCTGGGAGCGGTCATGATCGTTCCAAGAAACAATGGTATGAGGACCCGAGTCAGAAATGGCATACGACTCCACATCTAATGTCCTGTCGGCCATTTCAGGGTAAAACTTGAAGCAACAGCAGCGACTCTCCAAAGATAGCAGAGGATTAGGTTCTGTCCAGAAAGGCGTCTCGCTCGACTTGGAGAATATTGAAGAAGTGCTGGACAAGGGGCGGAAACGATTCGGAATGAGAGGCAAAGGGAGGAGAGGCTAACTGGAGAGTTTTAGGGTTGAGAGATGGTCCGAGTCGGTGGAAAGTTCAGACAAGCCGTATCGCTGGTCGAGAGAGACGACTCGCTCAAGGCAGCGTCTCGCCGAAATCAGATCCCGGCGGGTGTCGTAGAGGGTGGCAAGGAGCCGAAGCACGGCGGCTTCTGCCGGCTCATTGCCGAGCTTGATGTAATGTTCCGAGGCATTGTTCAGGCATCGTTCGGCATGGGTGAGGTCGCCCTGGTCCAGAAAACACTTGCCCAATTGGCTATAGGTCACCGCCAGCCCTTCTTCGTTCCCGACAATTCGATGGCAGTCGAGGGCCTGTTTGAACGATGCGACCGCCTGCTCCCATTGCTGCTCACGCGCTTCTTGAAGCGCCAAGTTATTGTAGAGAATGCCGAGTGCGCGGTCGTCTTTGAGATCGCGCAGCAGATCCAAAGCTTCAAGGTAGTAGGGGCGGGCTTTTTCCGGGTGGTCGGCGCCGATGTGAAGATTGCCGAGATTGACCAAGGTGTGGGCGATGGCATGCTGGTTCCGTTCTGTGCGCTGAATGGTGAGTACTTCCCGGTAACAGGCTTCGGCCTGATCCAGGTCACCAGATTGTGCGCAGACGTTGCCGAGATTGCCGAGTGAATCGGAGAGGGCGCGGCGGTCATTGGCCAGGCGATCATCGGCAATGGCCTGTTCATACGCCGCTTTGGCCTGCGTGAGCTGGCCGCGGTGGAGAAAAATGCGTGCCCGATGTTTGTCGTTCTCAGCCATCGTTCCGTGAAGCGTCGTTCGTATCTCGTCGCTCGTCAGAAGAAAATAGCATATGGCATATAGCGAATAGCGTATGGTCCGGAATGAAGATGGGGCCTTTGCTATCAGCTATACGCCATTAGCCATACGCTCTTCTCCCCTACAAGATGCGCTTCACGAGATACGCGTCCCGCTAGTCTCCCCCCTTCGGTGTATCTTTTCTAAACTCGACTTGAATCTCATCCTCTTCATCGAGCCCCAATCCATCGCGGAATGACCCATAGAGTTCAGTGATCTGTTCGAAATCTTCCGGCTGCTTTCCCTCGGGAGAAGCCATAAAAGCTTCGCAGAGCCGGAGGCCGGTCTGGAAATGGTGCGCGATGGTTTCCTCCGTCACCTGCTGCCAGGTGATGAAGATGCAGAAGGCCTGGAATGAATGGGCGAGAGGATACCGTTGTCCAATAGCAAGGAGATCCTCATAAGCCTTCCTGGCCGTCGATCCAGCGTTGCCGGAAAAGGTGTCTTCAAGCTCTACAGCGGTATCCCAGTCGGAGCCAATTTCCGCCTCGGCTCGTCTGAATGTCTCTTGTGCAGCAAGTGCAGCGTCGAATTGCATGGGGCCCTCTTTGATGGTGTTCTCTGCAGCATACGCGTGGAGAGAAAAGGAGGTCAATGAGGTAAAAGTGCTGGTGCCCTGGACGGTCTCTCAAGTCGACGGTCTCTTGTTCCGACAAAGATAACGAGGGGATCTGTGGTCATTGCCATGCAGCAAGCTGCCGAAAAAAAACGGATGTTGTTCGTGATTGCCGAGCTAGAAGCGCTCGAGTCGCTGCAGTCCTTGCTCATTCCATTGTCGGTCGAGTGGGACATGGAGTTTGTCTCGAAGGAAGAAGAGGCCTTGGCGACTCTTGCGCAGTCGCCGGTTGACGTGATTCTTTCGGATATACACTTGCGAGGAATGGGTGGGCTTCAACTATTGGCGGAAGTAAAACGCCGAGCTCCTCGCGTTATTCGCATCGCTTCTTCACGCTGTGCCCACCGTGCCACGATCGTGTCGGCGTTGGAAGTCGCACACCAGTTCATTCCGATGCCATGTACGGCAGAGGTGTTGAAGGCAACCATTGCACGGGCCGGTGCGCTGGGGGCTCGCCTGACCAACGAGTCCCTGCGCACCGTGATCGCGGGGATCCGCACCTTGCCGAGCCTTCCGCATCTGTATCAGGAGCTGGTGGCCGCGATGGGTTCTTCCTCTGCCTCGGCCAATGTGGCCACTCGCATCATCTCCCAAGACATGGCTATGGTGTCCAAATTGCTTCAAGTCGTGAACTCTGCTTTTTTCGGGCTGCGACGTACGATTTCCAGCCCGGCTCATGCGGTGGCCCTTCTGGGAATCGACTCGGTGAAGGCGTTGGTGCTGTCCGTACAGGTATTCGCGCAATTTGAAGGCAGCAAGCGGACGCCAATTCCGCTGGAGACCATGTGGAAACATGGCCTCATCACCGGCACCGCTGCGCGGGATATTGCGAAGAGTCTGGATGTCGGTTCCCTTGGTGTGGAGGGGGCTTTCATGGCCGGATTGCTCCATGATATCGGTCTCTTGGTTCTCAGCACGAATTTTCCTGAGCAGTACGGCGAAGTGCTTGCGAATTTGCGCCACGATCGTCTGTCGGTCTGCGACGCCGAACGGGCGGTGTTCAAGGCGTCACATGAAGATGTGGGGGCCTATTTGCTGGGGCTGTGGGGGGTGAGCGATGCCATCGTGGAAGCCGTGGCGTTTCACCATCATCCAGGGGAACGCTTTCAAGAAGGATTTAGTCTCTTGGCGGCTGTCCATGTGGCCAACGCTTTGGAAGAGGCGAGCGATCCCGCGACGACGAACGGTATTCCCACGCCTATTGATCGTGAGTACCTGACTGCCTGTGGTCTGATAGAGCATCTGCCTAGTTGGTACAAAGCGGCAGGTCATTCCCTGACAGCGGAATCGGCTGTCGTGCCCGCGCGGTCCTAGCACTCGCCTTATCGTCATATCTCACCCTTGCGCTTCATGATGAGGATCATGTTGCCGGTGTTTGTCTAGTGCTCATCGATCCTGTCCGATCAAGTTGCGTTTACTTTTCTTCCCCCCGCTCTGTAGACTGTGACCAATTGCGATGGCCATAGAAATTCCCCTGTACCGTGAACCAGTCGAGACTGCGCCGACCGATCCAATCGATCGTGTGATTCGTTACCACGTTCAGACTAAACATCATTTCAACCGGTATGCCCGTTCGCTCGGGCATCTGGATTGGGCGAACCAGCCCGATCCCTTTAGGCGATTTGACGGGGCCGACCTCGTTCTTCTTCCTTTGCTCAAATCGGACGATGAACCGGTATCGCCGCCCTATCGAGAGATCTATGAACGGGGGGCGGTGGCAGCCAAGCCGGTCACGTTGACCGCGCTCTCACGGTTTCTAGAATATGCGCTCGGTCTATCTGCCTGGAAAAAAGCCGGAGATATGCAATGGGCGTTGCGCAACAATCCCTCGTCGGGGAATCTCCATCCGACGGAAGGCTATCTCCTGTTGCCGCAGATGGACGGGTTAGATCTGAAGGCCGGTCTCTATCACTATGCGCCCAAGGAGCATGGACTTGAGCGACGGGCGGCGTTCAATGCGGAGGGAGTTGCGCGACTCCTCGCTCCCTTTCCAGCACAGTCGTTTCTGGTCGGACTAACCTCGATTCATTGGCGTGAAGCCTGGAAGTACGGTGAACGAGCCTTTCGCTACTGTAATCACGATGTGGGGCATGCGATTGGAACGGCAAGAATCGCGGCAGCGACGCTCGGCTGGAACATGGCGCTGCTGGAGGGGACTTCCCAAGACACAGTTGCGGCACTATTAGGTACCGATCGAACCGAGGACTTTGCTCAGGCGGAACGGGAGCATCCGGACTGTCTCTGCGTGCTGTGGCCTGCGGCTAGTGGCGAGGGGTTAGAGACCAGAGGTCGGAGTAACGAGATCCCATTATGTATCGATGCAGCGACAGTCAAAGAACTCGCGAGTGGACTCTGGCACGGCAAGGCTAACAAATTAAGCGGCGAACATGGAGTCCATTGGGAGATTATCGAAGAAGTCGCTGAGGCGTCCTGGAAATCCACTTCTGAACCGCTGGAAGCCGTCTTGCCACATTTCCTTACGAGCGACGCTTCACGAGTGTCGAGCGGCGCTGGCCTCACGGCAGGCCAAGTTATTCGGCAAAGAAGGAGCGCTGTTTCCTTCGACGGGAAGACGGCTATTTCATCTAGCACATTCTTTCAGCTATTGAGTCGCGTCATGCCTGCGGCAGAGTTGTCTCAATTGGACCGACCGATGCCGTGGGATGTCTTGCCGTGGAAGCCCGCGATTCACCTCTTATTGTTTGTGCATCGCGTGGAAGGATTGATCCCGGGGCTCTATCTCCTGGTCCGCGACCGGAATAAGTTGCCGTTGCTCCAACAGTCGATGAACGAGGAGTTGGTCTGGACCCCGGTTCCCGGATGTCCTGACACGTTGCCGCTCTATTGGCTATTGGAGGGCGATGCGAAGAAGGCGGCGGTGCAAGTGAGTTGTCATCAAGAGATCGCGGGAGACAGCGCCTTTTCGCTGGGGATGATTGCCGAGTTTGAAGGTCGCTTGCGGGAAGGCGGGGCTTGGTGGTATCCACGCTTATTCTGGGAGGCGGGCTTGCTGGGGCAAGTGTTGTATCTTGAAGCGGAGGCAGCAGGGGTGCGAGGAACAGGGATCGGCTGCTTCTTTGATGACCCGGTCCATGAGATCGTTGGGATGAAGGGGCGTTCGTTTCAGTCGTTGTATCATTTTACAGTGGGCGGATCGATTGAGGATGGACGATTGATGACGTTGCCACCGTATCATCATCTGAGCAGATAGAATCGTAATATGCATATGTATTAGTCACTTGGAGTGGTTTAGATCATGTTTAAAATTAAGAAAAAAGCGGACAAGCCAAAGCCCACGGTTCTCTATAACGTCATTGAGGACTATTCTGAATTCGACGCACCGGGGAATGTGACCGCCTGCGCCATGACGCATCAGGAAGACCTCCCGGGTCATGCGAAGGTCTTGTCGGAAAGCTATGAGGTACCGCTGGAGACGATGACCACCTTGCTGACCGAGGGCGGAGTCTATGTCTATCCGCAGATCGGGGAGGTCCTGACGCGAGGACTGTTTGCCTGTGTGATCGACCAGACCGGGGTTGTGCCCAAGCAGACCTTCGTGCTGGATCTGATGCAGTTTGCCGAGGCGGAACAACTGGCCCGCGCACGATCGCTGGCTCTTCCTGCCGCCGCATTCGAGGTGTTCACTCGCACTTTGCCGGATGAATTAAAAACGAAGCTTCAACAGAAGAATCTTGGCCTCGATTATCGAACGCTGGATCGTGCGGTGGCGAAAGGTGGCGACATTAAGTTTATCGACTTCCGCAAGGATTGGTCACCGCACTTCAAGCGACTCTGCATCATGCCGGATGGGCGATTGGTCGAAACAGGTGGGTTGGAAGAGTTCGCACAACTCCATGGCATCACGCAGGCGCAGGCCAAGACCTTGGTCGAGCAGGGGGGCACGCTGGAAGTGAATGGCGAGATCCTGGCTTGTCAGATTGTGAATGGTCAGCCGGCGGTGGCGCGATTTACGGCAAAGAACTATGCCAAGGCCAAGGAGTTCGTCACGACGAAAGGGCTCCATATTATGGATGCCTTGAGCGAAGTGGCTTACAACGATCCGGTGATGATGCGTTCGTTAGTCAGGAAGGAGCTCAGTGGAGGCCGATGAGTCAATGCGGCTCGCCCAGTCGCGTTGTTGGTGGTAGGTGGAGGTTGTGATGGCTCGATACTGCGGTTTTCTGATCATCCTGTTTCTCGTCGCAGGCTGTGCGATCTCCAAACCCATTCTCTATCCTAATGCACATTTCAAGGAAGTCGGCGAGGACGTGGCTGATCGAGACATCGACGAGTGCCGGGAGATGGCCAAGGACGCCGGCGCAACTGCGAGCCAGGGGAAGGGTGGACAGGTTGCCGGCAGCACGGCCGCTGGTGGAGCGATTGGGTCGGCGAGTGGGGCGGTCGGCGGAGCGGTCGTTGGCCATCCTGGCCGTGGTGCGATGGTGGGGGCTGCAGCCGGTGCAACGGGAGGATTTCTCCGTGGGCTCTTTCGGCGCTCACCGCCCAGTAATGGGTATAAACAGTTCGTTCAGCGTTGTCTTAAGGAGCGAGGTTACGATCCGGTAGGGTGGGAGTGATACGTCTGGCTACTTGGCAAGTTCTTCGTCGATTGCTTGCATGAGTTTATTGAGGTCGAAGGGCTTTTCAAAGACGCGACGGGCACCGAACAGTTTCGCGACGTCGAGGAAATTGCGGTCGCCTTGGGCGCCGGTCATGGCGATGACTTTCGCGTCGAGATATTCTCGTGTGAGTTGTAACGTGGTTTCAAGGCCGTCGGTTCCCGGCATCAGAATGTCCATGAGGACCAGGTCCACTTTATTCTGCTGGTAGAGGGTTAAGCCCTCCCGACCGTCGCGGGCTTCGAGCACACGGTGGTTGGCCCGTTGAAGGACTTCCTTCAAGAGGCTTCGGATCGATTCTTCGTCGTCGATAACAAGAATTGTAGCCATAGTGCTAGGGGTATCCGTAATTTTTTTGATCTTACCTATGTTGGATTCTCCTGTCCAGGGAGAAGTTGTTCAGGAGCCATGGTGATCAGGATGTCGGTGAGGATCGATTGGCTTGTCACACTGCTGAATGAGTAGTCGTCGGATCTGATGGTTGAAGGGGAACGAACATGCTGCGAAGCAATTCCGGCACATTTCGTTGGATCATGTCAGAGCGCGACCTTGAGGGTTTCTGGTGGAATGGCAAATTTGCAATTCCCGACCTCATGCACTGACCGCGATAGGGCAGGGCAGATAATACGAATATTGCTGTAATTGGCAATTCTCATTGAGGTCACAGGCATGGACCGGTAGAGGAAATGGTTGACGGGCTCTCTTGTGTTTGATACAAGCGAAAGAGTCGTGCTGCCAACATGCAGTGCATTTTCTCCTGGAGCCTCTCTGTGCCACACCAAGATTCCTGGTCCTGGACTCGTCGATCTCTCTTGAAAACGTCCGTTGTCGGGCTGTTGTTGCTCGGCAGCAGGCTGTTGTGTCCCTCGGTCGCGCGTGCGGACGAACTCCCCGATGGGGAGCTGACGTTCTTCAACGTGCACACCGACGAACGGCTGCGAGTCCGCTATCGAGACGATGCGGGGAACTATGACCTGACGGCGTTGGATGAGGTGAACCATATTCTTCGTTGCCATCACACGGGAGAAGTGGCCGCCATCGACGTACGGATGCTGGAGCATGTGAATCTCGTGCAGAAGGCGGTTGATGGTGCCGGTGAGATCCACGTGATTTCCGGCTATCGGTCACCCGAGTATAATGCGCAGCTTGTGAAACGGAGCCGGCGAGTGGCGCGGCACAGCTTGCATATTGAGGGGCAGGCGTTGGACTTCTATATTCCCGGCGTCACGCCTCGTGAGCTGCGGCATGCTGCGATGACGCTTCAGTACGGCGGGGTTGGGTACTATCCGCGTAAGAACTTCATCCATCTCGATTGCGGGCCTTTCCGCACCTGGTAGTCTCCCTCCTGCAGGCTACTGAAAAAGACCGTCAGCTTCGTTCTCGCCTCGAACGCATCCTCAACGTAGCCCAGAGGCTACGCCTCCGGTGCATTCATCGGCTGCGGCCTTGCTGGCCGGCCTTTTTGAGTAGCCCGCGGGAACGTTTCATTGTTCTGCCATGCGAAGAGACTCTCGAAGGTCAGACTTGCAAAATCGTTTTCTGCATTCTGCTTGATTAGGCTCGCTTGAGGAACAACACGGATAAGGGCGGGAGTGTGACTGCGAGCGAATGGGGAAGACCATGAGAGGGGAGGGCCTGTGTCTGGAGTCCTCCTGCATTACCCACGTTGCTCCCGCCGTAAGCCGAGGCATCGCTGTTTAACAGCTCACGGTAGTAGCCTTCGCGAGGCACGCCAACTCGATAGTTGTAGCGGGGGACAGGGGTGAAGTTACACACACACAAGATATGGTTGTCCTGGTCCTTGGCTTTTCGCAGAAAGGCGATCACGGAATGGTCCGCATCGCGAAAGTCGATCCATTGGAAACCGGTCCAGTCGTGATCGAGTTCGTGTAGCGCCGGTTCCTGGCGGTAGAGCCAGTTCAGGTCCCGCACGAATCGCTGAAGCCCCACATGTCGATCCAGCGCGCAGAGATGCCATTCCAGGCTGGTATCATGGTTCCACTCACGCCACTGCCCGAACTCTCCACCCATGAACAGCATTTTTTTGCCGGGATGCCCATACATGAAGCTGTACAGAGCGCGGAGGTTGGCAAAGCGTTGCCATTCGTCGCCGGGCATCTTGTCGAGTAACGCCCGTTTCCCATGCACCACTTCATCGTGCGAGAGCACCAGGACAAAGTTTTCATTGAAGGCGTAGAGGAGTCCAAACGTCAGCTGATTCTGATGGAAGGGGCGGTGGACGGCATCGCGGCCGAAATATTCCAGCATGTCGTGCATCCAGCCCATATTCCACTTAAACGTGAAACCGAGTCCTCCCGCATAGGTAGGGCGTGAGACTCCAGGCCAGGACGTGGATTCTTCGGCGATGGTGATGGCGCCAGGGAAGTCACGGTGGACCAGGACATTTAAGTCTTTGAGCAGCGTGACGGCTCCGAGGTTTTCGTGCCCGCCGAACTGATTGGGAATCCATTCTCCTTCTTTTCTGCCGTAATCGAGATAGAGCATCGAGGCGACGGCATCCACCCGCAAGCCATCGATGTGGTAGCGATCCAGCCAAAAGAGGGCACTGTTCATCAGGAAGTTCCGGACCTCGACGCGATCGTAATTGAAGATGCGGCTGTGCCAGTCCGGATGGTAGCCAAGTCTTGGGTCGGCGTGGTCGTAGAGATGTGTGCCGTCAAACTGAGACAGTCCGTGCGGATCATCGGGGAAATGCGCGGGGGTCCAATCCATGAGCACACCGATCCCGGCCTGATGTGCTGTATCGACGAAGGCCATGAAGTCTTCGGGGGACCCGTGCCGACTGGTTGCAGCAAAGTAACCGGTGGTCTGATAACCCCAAGATCCATCGAACGGATGTTCGGTGATGGGGAGCAGTTCGACGTGGGTATACCCCATGTTCTTCACGTATGGGATGAGCTTTTTGGCAAGCTCTGAGTAGGTCAACCAGCGATTCGATTCCTCAGGGATACGCATCCAGGATCCGAGATGGGCCTCGTAAATTGAGAGGGGCATGGCGAGTGGGTCTTGCTGTGCCCGAGCCATCATCCAGGACTGGTCCTTCCAGCGGTAGGGAGCGAGTGAGTGGACTATCGACGCGGTCTTGGGGCGCAGCTCCGATGCCACAGCATAGGGATCGGCTTTTAGGAGCGAGGCGTCATGATGGCGCGAACGGATTTCATATTTATAGAGTGTGCCGTCAGTGAGGTCCGGAATGAAGAGCTCCCAGAGTCCGGTGGCTCCGCGATTCGTCATGGGGTGGCGGCGGCCATCCCATTGGTTGAAGTCGCCCACGACACTGACTCGCAGGGCGTTCGGTGCCCAGACGACAAAATGCACTCCAGCGATCCCCTGCACGGTCTTGAGATGGGCGCCCATTGTCTCGTAGGCTTTGAAGAAGGTGCCCTCGGCAAAGAGATGCAGCTCATAGTCGCTGAGAAGGGGGGGGAAGGCATAGGGATCATGCCGCTCTGAGATCTGTCCCGCATGGTCGGTGATGCGAAGACGATAAGGGACCGGTCCAAGCGGTCCAGGAACGATCGCTTCGAACACACCGGCTTCATGGGCGCGCGCCATCGGAATGGGCTGCCGATCTTGCCCACCGAGAAGCAGGGCAACATCAATGGCTTCAGGCAAGAAACAGCGAACTGCGACAGTCTGGGAATTTCCCCTTACGATTGGATGGGGGCCGAGAATCGCGAGGGGGTCCCAGTGGTGACCCTGGACGAGTTGTTCTATCTGATCGATGGACAAGCCTGCCATATACGGAGACTCCTCACGGTACAGGGAGTATCGTAAGAGGGGCAGGCCAAGAATGGAAGTGGAAAACGCAATGAGTGGTCATCGAGAGGCGTATTGTTTCATCTGCCTGCATTGTTGCTGATGGCGCCACGGATTTTTCAATCGGTGAAGAGCGATGCGATCGCGAGGTGGTGCGCCCGACAGGACTTGAACCTGTAACCTTCTGATCCGTAGTCAGATGCTCTATCCATTGAGCTACGGGCGCGTTGGAGAAGCACAGTTTCACCGAGCCCCACGCGTCACGCTCTAATGAGCCATGCGGAGACTGGAGGGCAGGCGGATGCGGCTGCAGTGAGGGGTTATACAGGTGTCAGGCCTGGTGGGTCAAGGGATGGCAGAAACTTTAGAGTAGGGGCTTGCTTACCTCAGTGGAACAGGGGCTCTCATTGCCCGCACTATCGAACGCACTGACGCAGAAATAGTAGGTCCTGCCACTGGTGAGATTCGCGGCATTGTAGGCGGTTACAGGCCCTAGTGTGATGGGAGGGTTGTACAGCTGTGATTGTGTTCCAATGTAGACTTTATATCCGGCCAGATCTGGCTCTGTGTTTGCGATCCAGCTGAGAGCTACGGAACCTGTCGTAGTTGACGGCTGGCTGAGGGTGAGAGAGACCGGAATCTGTTGGGGGGAATTGGTGGCCCCCGAGGCGGTCACGCTGATGATTGTGGAGTAGGTTCCAGCGCTCAGTCCGGAGATGCCCACGCTGGCGCTGACTTGATCGACTTCCGTCGTCGTTGTGCCTGTGGTGATATTCAGGGCAAGCCAAGGCGCGGATTCGGTCAACGTCCAGGAGAGCGTTCCTCCGGTCGGGTTTAAGAGATTAATCGTTTGGGCCAGAGGATTTGCTCCACTGGCTGTCCCTGAAAAACTGAGGCTTATTGGATTCAGAGATATGCTGGGGGTTGTCGCGGAGCTGGTGGAGGTTGTCGAGGTGCTGCTAGTGGAGACGACGAACGTGACAGGAATCGTGGCCGTCTGAATGCCCCCATTTTTACTGCTGACCGCGATATTAAAGGAACTACCGTAAGTCCCGGCCGGAAGCCCGCTGGTATTCACTTGTACAGAAATCGTGTCTTGTTCCGTCGAGATCGTTCCAGACGCAGGCGTGAGCATGAGCCAGGAAGAAGCTGCCGTGGCGGTCCAGTTTTTCGGAACGAAAGACTTCTTGGTGAAAATCACTGTTTGTGCCGGAGGGCTGGTTGCCCCCACCGCGGCCGTAAATGTGAGGGTGCTAGGGGAGTAGGGGAAGGCCCATATTTCTCCGGTAGAGAGAAGCCCACCAAGAATTCCTGCGACAATCAAGACTGTGCGTATGAACAGAGCCGTGGGTTGTATCATGTTGTGTCGTCCTATCTATGGATGGTCACGAGAGCGAGGGCATATTCGAAAATTGTGTGCTGCTTCTATGTCGACTGTTGCCTGTAGGACATGAGCAAGCACTATGCCTGGAGAACTAATCGTTGTGCTTCGGTCCTAATATCTTGTAAGGCTGTGCTTATTTGGTCAAAACCCAGAAACCAGCTGCTGTAGCCGATTCTCAGGACTGTATAGAGAACCGGTCATTCTATAACAGGCGCGAACAGGCTGGCTTTATGTGGTCAGGGCAGGGTGTGCTAAGAATCGCAATGATTATAAGGGTTAATGCCGGTTTGGCAAGGTGACATAGATTATGGAAAACGATGTTCAGATTTCTCTCTCTCAGGTAGGATGACGTCGGACTGTGGCCTGCGAAACTCACTGGGGATCCTGCACGCGATGTCGGACCAGCAATGTGCTCAACATGGGATTCATGCGCCGGATACGTCGAGAGGCAACTCGGGTGGCATTCAACTCGTGATCCAATGGACGGTTGGTACCGTACTTGTCGTGCTCATGGGATCGTGGTTGGTGTGGTGGGCGATCCATCTTCAGCGGCAATTCGCGGAAGATGAGATCCGGGCCGCCTGTCAGCGGGTGATGCCGGATACGGTGCAGCGCTGCGTGGATACGGTGGTGATTCAACGGGGGGGCGCGAGACGATGAGCCGAGGATGGAAGCGGGCGTGCACCGGTCTGCTGTGCGGAGCGATGTCGATCGCGACGGTCTCGGTTGGCGCAGGGGAAGAGCTCGTTCAGGAATCCAGGCCAAAGGTCGAACTGAGCGCGGGGACCTGGATCAGTGTCGGCGAGACGAAGTGGGCTCACAATGCCTCTTCGGTCGCAGGTTTGGGTAATCCAACCTCCAAGTTGACCTACAAAGATGTCGGCACGAATGTGATCGACCTGGCCGGAAAGTTCTGGTTTTCGCCAAGGATATTCGGCCGGTTGAACGGGGGATTTGCGGACATCGGCGGTGGTCGTCTGACCGATGACGACTATGGATCTGGGCAACGGTTGTTCTCGCAAACGACCAGCAACATTCCCGGCAATAATATGTACTACATCAATGCCGATCTAGGTGGCCGTGTAAAGGAATTCGCGAACCACCGTGGCTACCTGGACCTGTTCGGAGGATTTCAGTACTGGCATACGGAGTATCAGGCCACAGGGGTGACGCAAGTGGCCTGCAATCCGAGTGCGATCCCCGGCTTGCCCTGTAACGCAGCCAACACGGTCAGTAATCAAGGGCAGACGGTCATTACGAACAAAACGAATTGGTATTCGCTTCGAGTCGGAGCCTCAACGGAATATCGGTTGACGCGGCGCATATCCTTGATAGGAACTGCGGCTCTTATTCCGCTGAGCATCGTCGAGAATAAGGACATTCATCACCTGAGATCTGATCTCAGGCAAAGTCCGAGTAGCATCTCGATGTTAGGTTGGGGGATTGGGGCTGATGCAGATGTTGGACTGAGGGTGATGTTGGCTAAGAGCCTTGCCTTCAATGTTGGCTACCGCGTCTGGTGGAATCATGCCGTCGATGGAACTGCGACGTTTCACGGCACAACCTCTACTTCCGAGTATCCGCTGACTCAGTTCGATTCTCTCCGTCACGGTCTGACGGCCGGCCTCAACTTCACGTTCTAAGATCAGATCAACAGAGCGAGTTACCGGCGGCGTCCTGACGGCAGGGTTTCGTCTTCGTACTGCTCAAAGAGCCTCTTGGCTTCCGGGTGCAGATGGCCTGGATGGCCATGGGGGATACCCACGGTGCGGAAGAGCGGCGCGAGCTTGCCGTTCGGGTGCAAGTAGCCGGCGCGAAGTGGGACGGTTCGCGTGCTGTGCTTGATCAGATGGCAGGGAGTCGGTCTGATCGTGGTGAGCCAGTCCGCAATATCGTGCGGGTTGCCGATCGACGCAGAGAGCAAGAGTAGTTTGGCTTGGCTCGGGCAGAAAATGATCGTTTCTTCCCAGACGACACCCCGTTCCGGATCCGCAATATATTGAGACTCGTCCAAAATCACCAGACCTAATGTATCGAGCCGTACATCGATCTCACCGCCCCCCGCGTCGTAGAGCAGATTTCGCAAGATCTCCGTCGTCATAATCAACAGGGGCGCTTGCCCATTGTCCCGCCGATCGCCGGTTAGAATACCGACCTGATCGGCCCCGAAGATTTTTGAGAACTCCGTATACTTGGTATTCGAGAGGGCCTTGAGAGGGGACGTATAGATGACGGTTCGATTTTCTGCGATCGCGCGGCGGGCCGCTTCGACCGCGACGTAGGTCTTTCCGCTTCCCGTCGGGACGCTCACGACGACGTCGCCCTCGCGCAGTTTGGCGATGGCGTCTTCTTGCCAAGCATCGGGGACAAAGGTTTGCGGTGGTGGCACTCCCAGTCCCTCCAACCAGCTTGAGAGGGTAATACCCGGCTCTTGGGATTCCGGCTCAAATGGTTTGTACGGTGACCGGCGCGGTGCGGCTGCTGGTTTTGGCTTTCGCGCGGCTGGGGCTTGGGCGGGCGCTGGAGCCGGGCGAGCCTCTCGTTCACCGATCAAGGTCTGGAGGTCGGACTCGAAGCCTGGTCGATTCTCTGCCGAGTGGCGCAGTAACACTTCGATCAATCGACGTTTGCCTGCGCGGAAATGCCGTTGCACGCGCCCGCGCGCCAGTCGATGCAGGAGGGCGATCGGTTGTTGAGCCAGAAGTTGTTCGAGTTCTTCGGTGGTCATAATCCTCAAGTGATGGGTGATGCGTGATGGGTGATCAGCGTGGAGCATCTATTCAGGAAATCAGTCCTCCACATCACTCCTCCCCCTTCACTGTTCACGGTAATTCTTCCAGCACGCCTCGGCGGAGGGCAGCGATTGCTCGGGAGGCGCTGTCTGCCAACCCCGGGTGTGTGCCTTTGAGCGTGCGCAGCTGCGAGAGAAACTCCAAGGTTCGTGCTAAGAGACGATAGATATCACCTTCAGCCATCGTGGTGCTCTTACAGAGACCGATCCAGGTGAGTGAGGGATCGCCGATCCATCGCTCCGTCACCGCGGCGATGTCGGCCCGCAAGAGCGGGGGATCTTCATGTGGCGCGAGCGATACCGCCAGCTTTCGCACCTGCCCGAGCAAGGAGCCCAATCCGGAACTGACGCGAGGAAAGGCGCCGGGGCGATCGTCGTCATGGGCGATGCTCGACATGACGGCGGCCAGCATGGCGGGATCGGCTCCATTGAAGGCATCGGCCCGGAGCAATTCGGTGATGAGCAACGAATGGTCGATGCGGATGAGCCTGGCCCATTCGCCGTCATCGGTGAGACGGGACGTCGGCGAGAGGTAGCCGAACTGTTGCAGGACGTCGATCTTCTCCTGAAAACGATGCCACAGACTGGTGCGCAGCGCTTGGATCGATTTGATATGGCGTTGCTGTTCCTGCCGGAGTTTGGAGGCAAGGGGATAGTCGCTTTGACAGGCGGCGCGAGACGGACAGGTCGGGCAGGCAAAGTCGCCCAGAGTTTGTACGATCGCGTCCGGAATCGGTTCATTGTCCTTTGGAATCAGGATGGGAAGTTCCGGCAGCCTTGTCGGTAACTCGTCCAGTTGCCGGAGCAAGTCTTCGACACTCTCCGGCGTGCACCAGGGATAGACCGGCGCGTCCACGCAGTCGAGGATCCGGTCGGAGACTTCGGTGACGGTGGAGGAGGGAGATTCGGTAATGCCTCCGCCCTGACGCAGGGCTGTGACCATCGGGCTCTTTTGTCCCTTGCTCCGGTATTGCCGGAGCACGACGCCGCGGCTCTTGCCGAATCCCACCACGCGACCAGGGGTGAGAAAGTGGAACCGTGCGGCGACTTCCGGTGGCTCGTGCCTTCTGACGGGAGCCCGGTGCGACTTCTGGCGCCGGACCTGATCGAAGGTCTGCCATTCGGTGATCCAGTCGGTGCAGACGCGCGGTCCGAACGGTTCCATCTGATCGCGCAGTTCGTCCAGTTTTCGTTCCAAGACTTCGGCACGCTGGTTGAGCTGAAATTGCGCAAAACTTTTGGCGAGAATCGATTGAATCTGATCCAGGGGGTGCGCCTTCAACAGATTGAGGACCATCGGATAGCTGATGAGGAACTGGCTATTGATCGCTTCCGGATGGCCGGTAAAGCCCTTGGTCAGCACGGTGAGATCGATATAGGGCGACGGCGTCACGATAGCGAAGCCCACGAGATCTTTTCCGCGGCGTCCTGCGCGGCCGGCAATCTGCTGCACTTCGCCGATCGTCAAGTCCATGAAGTCGCGCGATTTGCGAATGCTGGACTGCGTGATGATGACAGTGCGTGCGGGAAAATCGACTCCGGCAGCCAAGGTGGTCGTGGCGAAAACAGCGTCGAGACAGCCATGGCGCATCAGTTCCTCGACCGCGATTTTCCATGAGGGGAGATGGCCGGCATGGTGCGCGGCTACGCCGATGCGTGAGACGGTCGGAATGAGCGGATGCTCGGCGATGCTGGGATATTGGGCGATTACCTTGTCCAGCACGGCGGCGATCGCCTCCTGCCGAGGCGGCGGAAGGAAGATGTGGCTATGGTCGAAGGCCTGCATCGCTTCATCGCACGCACGGCGCGACGTCAGAAAGACAATGGCAGGGGTCAAGTGCTTCTCGCGAAGGGCTAGGATCAGGTCAACTGGATGAATCGAGGGAGGCATGCAGTTTCATTCCCTTTGAAATCACGACGAGGCCGGATTCGGTGACGTTAAAACGTTGCGCATCGGCTACCCGGTCGTACCCGATTTCCGTGTTGGGCGGGATGACGACATCCTTATCGATGATGGCCCGTTTGATCCGGCTCTGTTCTCCGATGACGACGTTTTCCATGACGATCGATTCACGCACGTCTGCATGATCCAGCACGCGGACGTTCGGTGAGAGCACCGAGTTTTGCACCCGGCCACCCGAGACGATGCAGCCGCCGCAGACGATGGAATCCAACGCCACGCCCATTCTGCCGCCCTGATAGTCTTGCGCGAAGACGAATTTAGCCGGTGGAAATTGACCTTGATAGGTGCGAATCGGCCACTGCTGGTCGTAGAGATTAAACTGGGGGTCCACCGCGACGAGGTCCAGGTTCGCTTCCCAGTAGGCGTCCAGGGTGCCGATGTCGCGCCAATACTTCACGTCTTTGTTGTTCGCGTCGACAAAGTTGTAGGCATAGACACGGCGATCGCGAATCATACGCGGAATAATATTTTTCCCGAAGTCGTGACTGCCGCTCTCTTGCGCGTCGGCAATCAAATATTCACGGAGGACCTTGGTGCGAAAGAGGTAGATACCCATCGAGGCAAAGGCTTTGGTCGGGTCGTTGGGGACCGACTGCGGATGCGGCGGCTTTTCTTCAAAGTTCGTAATTCTGAAATCTTCATCTGCGCTGATCACACCGAAGCGGTGGGCCTCTTCGATCGGGATATCGATGGCCCCGACCACGGCATCGGCGCCTTTGGCGATGAGCCAATGGAACATCTCCATATAGTCCATCTTGTAGATGTGGTCGCCGGCCAGAATCAGGATATAGTCCGGCTGTTCGTTGTCGAGGAGAAACAGGTTTTGGTGCACCGCATCGGCAGTGCCTTGATACCATTCTTCGCTGATCCGCTGCTGGGGGGGAATTGAGGCGATGTATTCGCCGAGTTCGGCATTGAGGATGTTCCAGCCTGTCCGGATGTGCTTGTCGAGCGAATGGGATTTGTACTGGATGAGGACGGCGACTTTGCGAAGTCCGGAATTGAGACAGTTGCTGAGTGTGAAATCGATAATGCGATACTTGCCACCGAAAGGCACCGCCGGCTTGGCGCGATGTTCGGTGAGTGGCTGAAGCCGTTCGCCTTTTCCTCCCGCCAGCACCATGGTGAAGATGTTCTGCATTGCGGCGAATTGTAGCAGGACGAAGAGGAAATAGAAAGAAAGCAGACTCGTTGACATCGCGAAGATCTGAGACGATACTACGCGAGACAGCCTAGGCAGATGCGTGAGTTATCGATCAAAGGAGCAGGTATGAAGCGGGATGTATTGGTCACGTCGCTGGTGAGACAGAAGCCGATCGTGAAGTCGGTTCAGAAGCCGATCGTGGATCGCAGCAAAAATGCGCTGTCGCGGGTCGAACATCTGGAAAGCCAAATGGCGAAGTTGTCCGAGTTGGTCCGTGAACATGCGGAGGATGTCGATCGGTTGGTGCTCATCGTGGCAGAAGATCGCGAAGTCATTCGGCGGCAGTTATTGCGCAAACATCATGAGCAAGTCCGGGTTCGGAAACACCTTCGTGATTCGAATTCCAAAGTAGGACTCGATTCCTAAGCCGGTGACCCTGTGCCGTCGATTCCTCCTCGCGGGTCCTTCCTCTCAGGATTGCGAACAGACCCAGCCCGCCTCGTTTTTGCTGCATCGCTCTTGTGCCAGTGACATCATCATGGATCAGCATGGTTGATCAATCAGCGAGCATCGACATCGCGTCTCTGGTGAAGCGACATGGTGCGACGCTCGCGGTCGACCATGTGTCGTTGACCGTGCAGCGAGGGGAGTTCTTTTCGCTCCTCGGTCCCAGCGGAGCAGGGAAGACGTCCGTTTTGCGGATGATCGCAGGATTCGAAACGCCGGATGAGGGGACCATTCGAATCGATGGCCGCTCGATGGAGGCGGTTCCACCGAACCGCCGACCCGTGAATCTCGTCTTTCAATCCTACGCACTCTTTCCCCATATGACGGTCGCTCAAAATGTGGCCTTCGGCCCCACGATGCAGGGGGCCCCTCGCGCCGACATTACGTCTCGCGTTCGTCTCGCCTTGGATATGGTGAAGCTTTCTTCGAAAGAGGAACGTTTGCCATCTCAGCTATCGGGCGGGGAGCAACAACGCGTGGCACTGGCCCGTGCCTTGGTGAATCGGCCATCTGTCCTGTTACTCGATGAGCCGCTCTCCGCGTTGGACCAACAGCTCCGGCAAGAGATGCAGGTTGAGCTGAAATCTATTCAAGCACGAGCGGCCTGCACCTTCGTCTGCGTCACGCATCATCAGGAAGAAGCCCTGACCATGTCGGACCGTGTAGCGGTCATGCATCAGGGGCGGGTGCTGCAGGTCGGTAGCCCGCAAGACCTGTATGAGGCGCCAGGTTCGGCATTTGTGGCGCGGTTTATCGGGGTCTCGAATGAACTGCGTGGAATCGTTCGGCGCATCGACGGGGAGCGAGCGATCGTGCACTCTCCGGAATGCGTTGGAGAGATCCAGATTGTTCTACCCCTGCATCTAGCTATCCAGGTGGGAAGTCCGGTCACAGTACTGATACGGCCTGAACGGCTTCGCCTTTCTACCGCCGTTCAGGGGCTGAGCGGTGAACAGAGTCTGGCCGCTTCAGTCGACAAGGTGCTCTATAGCGGGAGCGATCGGCGCTATCTGGTACGGCTCGGCGAGCATGTCGTCTGGAACGTGCGGGTGCCGAACGATGAGTCGGGTCGACACGGGCTCGTGCCTGGCGATCACCTGTCCGTGCGCTGGCAAATCTCCGATGCCGTGGTGTTGAGCGAATGAACAGTTCTCCTCCTGCCGGACGGGCGGAGTCTTCAAGGCCTGTGGCATCCTGGTGGCTGCTCGGACCGGGTCTGCTCTGGATGGGGCTGCTATTTGTGGTGCCGCTCAGTCTTGTCCTGGTGATCAGTTTCGCCGAACGGGGAACCTATGGCGGGATTGTTTGGTCGTTCAGCCTGACGAACTATCTCGATCTTCTCCACCCTCTCTACGCTCGTATTCTTGGCCAATCGATCCTCCTGGCCGCCGTGACGACCGTGCTTTGTCTGATCATGGGTTTCCCGTTGGCCTACTACATCGCGCGAACAACGCCGCGACGGCAGGGGATTCTGTTGCTGCTGGTGATGATTCCGTTCTGGACCAACTTCCTCGTTCGTACCTATGCCTGGATGTTTATCCTCCGCACAGAAGGTCTGCTCAATACGCTGCTGCTGAAGCTGGGAGTGATTGCGACACCAATCGAGCTGCTCTATTCCAATACTGCCGTCGTAATCGGACTCGTGTACGGCTATCTTCCTTTTATGGTGCTGCCGTTGTATGTCGCGCTTGAGCAGGTGGATCGGACGTTGGTCGAGGCGGCCTGGGATCTATACGCCACGCGATGGGCGATTCTGTGGCGGATTATTGTGCCGCTCGCCAGGCCAGGGATCATGGCCGGTTGTCTCCTTGTCTTTATTCCTTCGCTGGGGGCATTTCTCACTCCGGATCTCCTCGGGGGAGCCAGGAGTATGATGGTCGGGAACCTCATCCAACATGAGTTTTTGGTCGCGCGCGATTGGCCGCTGGGCGCGGCCATCTCCTGTCTGTTGATGCTGTTCGTGATGGGCATGATGCGCTGGTTGCTTCACGCTACGACATCACATTCTCGGCAGGAGGATGCGTCATGAAACAGGCTGGGGGCTGGTTGTGGCGCCTGAGTCTGGCCAATCTCCTCTTTCTCTATGGACCGATCGCCCTGTTGATCCTGTTTTCGTTCAACGCGTCGCGACTGTCCGCGACCTGGCAAGGATGGACGTGGCAATGGTACCGCGCCTTGTGGGTGAATCAAGCGCTGCTCGATGCCACGGCGAACAGCCTCTGGGTCGCGGCGGTATCGACGGTGCTTGCACTGTTCTTGGGGGTCGGACTCGCGGTGGGGTTGGACAGTCTGTCAGGTCGACGGCAGCGCCAGATCGAACAGGCGATGCTGCTGCCGCTGGTGATTCCAGAAGTGATGATGGGGGTCTCGCTGTTGTTGTTCTTCGTCCTGCTACAAATCCCCCTCAGTCTGATGACGGTGATGATGGGTCATGCTCTGTTCAACGTGCCCGTCGTGGTGATCATCGTGCGAGCTCGCCTTAAAAAACTAGATCCACGGCTGATGGAAGTCGCAGCGGATCTCGGGGCCACCTATTGGAATACGTTGCGTTATGTGACGATTCCGCTGCTCAGGCCTGCCATTCTCGGGGCAGGGCTTATGGCCTTTACCATTTCGCTCGACGACTTCATCGTGACCTATTTTACGGCCGGTCCCGGGGCGACGACCCTGCCTCTCAAAGTCTATTCGATGATCAAGTCCGGCATGTCTCCCGAGATCAACGCCCTGTCGGCATTATTCGTGATCGTGTCCATGTGCTTAATCGGACTGTCTCTCCTTGTGCAACGACGCTAGAGCCTATATGCGTATAAAAGGGCTAGGACTATCTCTGTGCCTATTCATGTTCCTGTGTATGGGGGCGGTGGCGTGCCAGAGGACCTCCGGGGATACGGGACAACAAACACTGCACTATTTCACCTGGTCCGATTATGTCGGCCCCGAGTTGCTGGCAGAGTTCGAGCGGCGCCATGGCGTGCATGTCGTGGTGGATACGTTCAGCAGTAACGAAGAACTATTGGCCAAGCTCCAGGGCGGAGCCACAGGCTACGATGTCACGGTACCGTCTGATTTCATGGCAGCGATCATGATCCAGCAAGGGCTCGTTGCCGAACTCGACCCCACGAAGCTGCCTAATGCCGCTACATTGGAAGACCATCTTCAGCACCTTCCGTTCGATCCGACACAG
>VFKF01000219.1 GCA_009885705.1 Nitrospira sp.
AAAAGATCGCCGAGTTGATTCGCGACGAACGGATCAAAGGGATTTCCGATCTGCGCGACGAGTCGGACCGGGACGGCATCCGTGTGGTCATCGAACTCAAGCGCGGAGAGATTCCGCTCATCACGTTGAACAATCTGTATAAGCTGACGCAGCTTCAGACGACCTTCGGCGTCATCATGCTCGCTCTGGTCAACAACCGTCCTGAGGTCTTGAATCTCAAGCAGATCCTGCACCATTTCATCGAGCATCGGCGTGAAGTGGTGGTGCGTCGGACGGCCTTCGAGCTGCGCAAAGCGGAAGAGCGGGCCCATATCCTCGAGGGCCTCAAGATCGCGCTCGACAACCTGGATGCGGTGATTGCGTTGATCCGACGGGCGCCATCCCCCGATGAAGCTCGCGTGGGCTTGATGCGTGAATTTACACTGACCGAAATCCAGTCGAATGCCATCCTAGAGATGCGGCTCCAGCGGCTCACGCAATTGGAGCGCAACAAGCTCATCGAAGAATATAAAGAGGTCTTGAAGCAGATCGAGCGTCTCAAGTCGATCTTGAGCAGTGAAGCGCTAGTGCGGACGATCATCAAGGATGAGCTGATCGAAGTGCGGGAGGCCTATAAGGACGAGCGCCGAACGCAGATCGTGAAAGAGGAAGCGGAGATCACCCTCGAAGACATGATCGCGAACGAAGAGGTGGTCGTCACGATCTCGCATGCCGGCTATATCAAACGTAATCCGGTCACCCTCTATCGGGCGCAGCGTCGCGGCGGCAAGGGCAAAATTGGGATGGGGGTCAAGGAGGAGGATTTTGTCGTGACCCTGTTCACGGCCTCCACGCATGAATCGCTTCTGTTCTTCACGGATGCCGGGAAGGTCTATTGGTTGAAAGTGCATGAGATCCCGGATGCAGGACGGGCCGCCAAGGGCAAAGCCCTCGTGAATCTCTTGGCACTGACCGGCGATGAGAAGGTGACGGCGACTGTGCCGGTCAAGGAGTTCCGTGACGACCGGTTCGTCGTGATGGCGACCAAGCAGGGTATCATCAAGAAGACGGAACTGTCGGCCTACGGCAATCCCCGCCTGGGCGGCATTATCGCCCTGTCGTTGGACAAGGGAGATCGGCTCATCAGTGTGCATGTCACCGACGGCCAGCGGGAGATTTTATTGGGCACGAAGAAGGGCATCACGATTCGCTTCAAGGAAGACGAAGCCCGTCCGATGGGACGAACTGCCCATGGTGTGCGCGGTATTGCGCTTGAGGAAGGTAATGAAGTCATCGGCATGGAAACCATCACGCCAGATTCCACCACCCAAATCCTTACGGTCACGGAGGGCGGCTACGGGAAGCGCACGCCGGTGAACGAATATCGCATTCAGGGACGCGGGGGGAAGGGCATC
>VFKF01000244.1 GCA_009885705.1 Nitrospira sp.
GGATGGACATCAAGCTGCCGACCTCTGCCACGAATACGATCAAGCCGGAAATGCGCACGGTCCTCACGATTGAAAAAGACCAGCGGCTCTATCTCGACAAAGATCCGGTCGGCGTGGCCCAGTTGGAACAGAAATTGAATCTATTGAAGCGGGACCACCCCGATGTGTCGCTCTATCTGAGGGCGGATCGCGATGTGCCCTATGGTATCGTCGTGCAAGTCATGGACGGCGTGAAAAAAGCCGGCATCGAGAAGATCGGGATGGTGACGGAACCGGCCGGCCCCGAACATGTGTCTGCGCCGCAAGTCCCGCGCCTGCCGACGCGAAAGAATTGATGCACCGTGCGTAAGGGGGCTGGTGATTATGACGTTCCAGACGTCGGTCCAGTCGGGTCCGTGGTTCGATCAGGACGAATCCAGTATGAGCGCTCGCCTCAAGCGAACGCTGGCGTTGTCGCTTGGCCTGCATGTCGTGCTGTTGCTTGTGATAACCGGACTCAGGCTTCCGCAGCAGGGTGAACGCCCGATGGCGTCGGTGGAAGTGTCGTTGGTCAGTCTGCCGGCGCCTGCGAGGCCGGCCGAGCCGTCGAAGCCGGTTGAGTCAGCGAAAACTGCAGATCCGAAGCCGGTCCCTGCGCCATTGGTTAAGACGATGACCCCACGAGCCACCCCTTCCGTTGCGCCGCCTAAGGGCGAGGTGAGGAGGGATCTGCTCCGGGATCTTCAGCTCCCGCCGGATGCACCGAAGTTCGGCGATTTGAGTCCTGCCACAAAATTGGCGGCGCAATCCCAACAGGCGTCGAAGGTAAAGGCCCTCGATATTCCACGTGTGCCCGATGTGGCGTCAGACCTGGCCGCCAAGATGTCGCAGCGGTCGTCAGTCAGCGACGATTTGAATCGTGAGTTAGAAGAAGAGCTGAAGAAAATTAAACAGTTTCAGCCTGCGGCGAAGCTGGATATCCCGAAAGAGGTGAAGCCGAGCGAGGCGCCGGTGAAACCGGCTCCTCAGCAAGAGGCAAAGGTTTCGTCGGTGAAGACCCCGGATACGGCGCTGAAGATTTCCGGTACGACCGGCTCGAATCCCTATTGGGCTCGCGTGCAGGCTGTCATCAGCAGTCATTGGGAGCCGCCGCCGATCGATATGGCAGGTCAGACCTATACCATGATCGTGAAGTTTCGGCTGCAACGGGATGGGACGATCAAAGACGTGGTCGTGCAACAGTCGTCCGGGAATGCCTATTATGATCTGGCTGGCCAGCGGGCCGTGTTGAAGCCGCGTATGGTACCGGCCTTTCCTGCCGATATGACAGACAGCTATAAGGATATCGAGATGGTCTTTCGAGTGGGAGAATCGGCCGGATGACACAGATGAAATTGATCAGTGCGTTGGTCGGCGGGCTTCTGCTGATGGCCGGTGCGATCGGTATTCTGGAGTCCGGCGCGGCAGATGTCTTCCTGGAAGCCACGCGCCCGGACTTTCAGAAAATATCGCTGGCGGTCGCGGGGATACACAATGCCGGCGGCCCCGATTGGTTGGGGGGACGGATTGAAGAAGTCCTCAAAAAAGATGTGAAACGCTCCTTGGTCTTTGATTTGTTGGACCTGCCCAGTCTTGGGATTAAGACGGTTGATATCGGCAACGGGACGGAAGCCAGTTCGAAGGCCGTATTTAAACAGGCAGCCGAGAAGGGTGTCTCGGTGTTGGTCTGGGGAAAAGCGGGCCTGAAGGAGGCAGACAAAGACGCCGACGTAAACATGGAAGGTTTCGTCTATGACAGCGGCAGCGACGAAGTCGTAGGTGGCAAGCGGTATGCAGGATCCCCCTCTGTGGTGCGGCTGATGGCGCATCGCTTTGCCGACGAACTCGTGTTTCGTTACACGGGTGAGCCCGGTATTGCGCGGACGAAGATTGCCTATGTGGCTGAACATGGGTCTGCCCGAGAGTTATTCGTGATGGATTATGATGGGTATGATACACGCCAGTTGACGGCCGACGGATTCCTGAATCTGATGCCGCGATGGTCTCCGGATCGCCGGTTTCTCGTATTTACGGCCTATCGCAACCGGAATACGCAGGACATCGATATGATCGAGTTGGCGACGGGCAAGCGATGGACCGTGATTTCTCTCGGGGGGCTGAATATCACGCCGGCGTTGTCTCCCGATGGAAACTTCCTGGCGTTTGCCTCCAGCCACGAGGGCAATTCCGATCTCTATCGGTTGGATACCAGGACGAAAGCGATTCAACGCCTGACGTCAAATCCGGCCGGTGACTTGTCGCCCTCCTGGTCTCCGAATGGGCGAGAGCTGGTGTTTGTGTCGGATCGAGGGGGCGGGCCACAGTTGTTCCTGATGGGCTCAGACGGTTCGAACGTGCGTCGTCTGACGTTTGAAGGCGACTATAATGCGGCGCCGGTCTGGTCGCCGCGCGGCAACTGGATTGCCTATGTCTGCCGGGCTCGCCGGGAGTATAAGCTCTGCCTCATTTCGCCAGACGGACAGAAACGGATGCAATTGACGACAGGACCTGGCGTCGACGATTCCCCCTCCTGGTCTCCGGATGGCCGGCATCTGGTGTTCAGTTCGACGGCCGATGGCAAGAGCCACATTTATATGATCAATGCCGACGGGAAGGATATCGAGCGGCTGACCTTTGAAGGGACGCACAATAGTGCGCCCTCTTGGTCTCCGGCATCGTAAGGATGATAGTACGACCGTGTCTAGCAAGAGTGAATACAGGCCAACTATCGAGATGATTAACTTAGAAAGAGGAGAGCGATCTATGACGAAGACATTGGGTATTTACGGTGTCACATTGGTGGCGAGCTTGGCGTTGATGAGTATGTCTGGCTGTTCCAAAAAGTCTGTGCAATCGGGTGGCGACTCCCAGGCCACTCAAGGCATGGCGAAGGGCGGAACTGCCGATAGTCCGAAGTCCGGTGTCGGGAGCTTCCCGGACACGAGTGTGCAGTCCGGTGGCGGCGGACTGCAAGGGATCAACAAGAATCCTTCGGAAGAGCGAGTCGGTGGCGGTACGTTGTTGGCTAAAGTCGATCCTTCCGGCAGCGCCGGACGGCAAATGGATGAGATTCGTGCCGAGCAGGCGGCGTCGGCTGCAGCGGGCTTGCGAGATGTGTTTTTCGCCTACGATAGCTGGACCATTTCCGAGGATGGGCGCCAAGCGCTGAGCCGCGATGCCGAATGGATGAAGTCCAACTCAAGTGCGCAGATCAAGGTCGAGGGACATTGCGACGAGCGCGGGACCTCCGCCTACAACCTCGTCCTCGGAGAGAAGCGGGCGAAAGCGGCGCGGAACTATCTGGTCGAACTCGGGGTCGGCGCCAATCGTTTGTCCGTGGTGTCGTATGGGAAAGAGCGGCCTTCCTGCAATGAACATACGGAGGCCTGTTACCAGCAGAATCGGCGCGGACATCTTTCGCTAAAGACCGGGAAATAAGCGGCGTGCTCGTTGTGGCGTTGGGTGAGACGTCGTTGTCCGTGATGCGAGAGCGGGGAGTTCCTTTATCATAGTGGGTGAAACAATGTGGAACCATTCGGATACAAGGGGAGCCTGGACGACGATCAGTCTGATCTGTGCATTGCTGTCGCCTGGCTGCGTTGCGCAGCAAGCGGATCTCAAACAGACGGAAAAGAACCTTCAGCAGCGCATCAAGCAGACGAGCGATGAGTCGGCGCAGACCCGTGCGCGACAGAGTCAGGAGATTTCGGTGCTTCGAGAGCAGGAGTTGCCGCAGTTGCGGGGTGAATTGGAGCGGGCATTACATCAGGCGCAGGAGCTCCAAGGTAAGCAGGAGGACTTGAAGCAACGTTCGGCGATCCTTGAACAGCAAACCAAGAAGTTGGAACAACTGGCGGGAAAACTGGATACAGAGAACGCCAATCGTTATGCGCAGGTTCGTGAAAGCCTGAATGCGCAGGATGCGAAGACCAAAGCAGACCGTGACCAGTTCAGAACCGAGATGAACAGCCGCCTCGACGACGTGAATAAGCAGATGGAGACGCTGCGGAAAGAGCTGATCGAGGCCGTGCAGAAGACCAACGGCGCACTCATGAAGAATGTGGATGCCCGTCTTGAGGAGCAGCGCAAGGCTGCGGCGGACAGTCAAAACCGCCAGGACCAACTGGCCGCCAAGTTCTCGCAGTTCAGTCAGTCCTTGACGGGGTTCAAGGATTCGCTGACGGGATTGAGCGAGCGGGTCGGCCAAGAAGAGCAGACGAATAAAGCCGCGACTGCCCATATCAACGAGATGAATAAATCCGTGACCAGTCATTTAGGCGAGGTCAATAAGAGCGTCGCGTCTGTCGCGCAGAAGTTCGCAGCGCGATTCGATGAGCAGGACCGTCGTCTGGATGCCCTCTCCACAGCCGTCGACCAAGCATCCCAAAACGCACATGTGCGTGGGGGGAAGGCCGGTGCCCGTCAGCCGGCGCCGAAGCCGGTTCCTCGATCGGCGCCGATGCCTTCGTCCGATACCACAAGGGGTGAGCCGGTTACGCCGTCGGCAGCACTGCCTGTGCAAGCTGAGGCGGCGGCATCGACAAGCGAATCTGAGGAGTCGCCGCGTCCGCAAGTCAGCCAGAGTGGGGAGCCTTCCGACAAACTTGAGTATGAACGGCTTCTGGCCCTCTTTCGTGATGGGGATCTCGATGGAGCCCGCCAGGGGTTTGCCTCATTTTTGCGGAACTATCCAAGCTCGGATCTGTCCCCCAACGCGAGGTATTGGCTCGGCGAGTCGCACTACGGCAAGAAGGATTACCGGCAAGCGATCGATTCGTACGATCGTGTCGAACTGGATTTTCCCCAGAGCGAGAAAGTCCCGGCCGCGATCTTAAAGAAGGGGTATGCCTACTTGGCGATGAAAGATAAGAAGCGCGCCTCTTCGGCCTTCAAGCAGGTGGTGACGTTGTATCCACGGAGTCCTGAGGCAGGTAAAGCATCCGATAAACTATCCCAGTTGAAGGAGTCGCGATAACCGTGATGCGCAAAAACATACAGTGTGTAGGGTCGGTAGCGATGATGGCCTGGGCGGGCCTGTTGCTCGCCGGATGTGCCAAACATGCGGACTTTGTCGAGCTGCGTGACAATTTGGCAACGGTGTCGAAGTCGCAAGATCAGGATCAGAAACGGTTGGATGCCCTGCAACGGCGTTTGGAGTCGTTGGAACGGGTGAAGGATAGCGAATCGACCAAGTCGAAGGCCGATCCGAAAATCGATGAATTGTCTGCCAGGATTCAAAAGTTGGAAAACCGTTTGGCGGCCAAAGCAGAGGAGATACCGAGTGCTCCGGCTGTGCCCAAGATGGAACCGGTTCCGGGAGAGCCGGCCCGTTCCTCCAAACCGCAGAAGCCCGCGTCGACATCGGATGTGCCGACGATGATGCCCGGTGTTCCAACGATTACCCCGACGTCGGCGTTCAATCTGGCGTACAACGATTATCTCAATGGCAAATACGATCTGGCCGTGGCGGGCTTTCAGCGATTTGTGAAAGACTTTCCTGGCACGTCGCTGACGCCGAACGGTTATTACTGGCTGGGCGAGTCGTCCTATCAGCAGAAAGATTATGTGCGCGCGATCCAAGCGTTCGAGTATCTCACGACAGAGTTTCCGGGCAATGAGAAGGTGCCGGCCGCGCTCTTCAAATCGGGGCTTGCGGCGGGAGAGACCGGAGATCTCGTGAAATCGAAGAAGCACCTCAAACGCGTCATCGAAGAGTTCCCTACATCGGACGAGGCGAAACTGGCTAAGAGCAAGCTGGCCGAAATTCGATGACCGGACGGTTCTCGATCCCGTTCGCCGGCGCGCCCTTGTTGCCGGCGTCCCCTGGAGTCTAGCCCCATGCCCGCGGCCAGTTGCACCGCAAAAATCCAGGTCCTTCCAGACGATGTGATCAGCCGCATTGCGGCCGGCGAGGTCGTCGAGCGTCCTGCCGCCGTCGTCAAAGAGCTGCTGGAGAATAGTCTCGATGCAGGCGGTCTGCACATCACGATCGATGTGAAAGATGGCGGGCTCGCCCTCATTCGTGTGACGGATGACGGAGAGGGTATCAGCCGTGCGGACCTTCCCCGTGCCTTCGAGCGGCATGCCACCAGTAAGCTCCGGTCAGATCGGGATCTGGCCTCGGTGACGACGATGGGTTTTCGCGGCGAGGCTCTTCCGAGCATCGCGTCTGTGTCCCACGTGCTGGTGACGACGTCGACCAGACAGGATACGGTGGGCGCACAGCTCACCCTGATCGCAGGAGCGGGCAGCGCAATGCTCGATGCGCCCGCCGTGCCTGGCACCAGGATCGAAGTCTCCAACCTCTTTTTCAATCAACCAGCGAGAAAGAAGTTTCTCAAGACGACTACAACCGAGTTCTCCCATATCAATCATGTCGTGCAGCTTGCCAGTTTGGCCTGGCCGTCGGTGCACTTTCGTCTCACCCATAACGGCCAGGAGATCCTCAATTATCCCGCTGTGGCGTCGGATCGCGATCGCATCCTCCAAGTCTATCGCCCGGCGTTTCTCGACAAAACCATTGAGGTGAGGGGCCGGGCAGGGGGGCTCTCGATCCGCGGCGTGATGGTTGATCCTGTCCATGCACGGTCCTCGAAGATGCCGCAGGAATTGTTTGTAAACCGGCGTCCGGTCCGTAACGCGACCGTATTTCATGCGGTCATGGATGGATATGGATCGTTTCTTCCCAAGGGATCACATCCAACGTTCGTCCTCTTTTTGGATATCGAGCCGGACCGATTGGATGTCAACGTGCATCCCACGAAGAAGGAAGTTCGTTTCGCGGACACAGAATCGCTCCATCAGTTGGTGCGCCAGTCCGTCCGTCACGCACTCGGGGGTTCCGAACGGACGGCCATGGTGGGTCGCACGCCGGCAGGGCCGTCGGAGAGGGCACCGGAGTTCGTTTCCACGGTCGGGGGAGAGGCTCCCTCCTTTCAGGGTTCTCATCAGGCCGCACCGATATCAGGCTCTACGCGGGATTCCAGGGTTCCTTCGCATGACGCGGTTCCACGATCCGGCAGCATCGAGGGCAGTCAATTGGCCTTCGCCCACGAGGCAGTGGCCGACTACCAGCGGACAGAGAAGCTTCACATCGTGCCGTTTGGGCAAATTCGTCGCACCTATCTCGTGGCGCAGGTGGGTGAAGAGCTCCAAGTGATTGATCAACATACGGCGCACGAGCGTGTCCTCTTCCAACGGCTGTGGCGGGGCTGGCAAAGCCGGAATATCCCGTCGCAGCCGCTCTTGATTCCTGAGCCGATTGAGCTGTCATCCACCCAAAGCACGTTGTTACTGAAGCGTGTTGATGACCTGGAGAAGCTTGGCCTCTTGATTGAGCCGTTTGGTGCCACGGCTGTGGCGATTCGCGGCGTGCCGGTTGGCCTTGGCAAGGTGGATGTGCCGGCGTTGGTGCAGGATCTGCTCGACGATGTGACCGATTGGGACAAGGCTCCGTCGTTGGACTTGCGGGTACAGCCCGTGCTGGCGTCTCTCGCCTGTCATGGGGCGGTGCGAGCCGGACGAACCATGGCGCTTCCCGAGATTCAACAGTTGATTCAGGATTGGGTGGAAGAGGGTTTGATCACGACGTGTCCCCATGGTCGCCGCACCGCATTTCGTCTTTCGACCGATGAACTCGCCAAGCTGTTCGGCCGGGTCGGATGGACATGATGGCTATGCCGATTCGGGCGAGACATCGTCTGTCTGACAGACAGGTCCGTTGTAAGCCTGTGGTCGTGATCCTTGGACCGACTGCTGTGGGAAAGAGCCGTGTCGCGGTCGAGGTTGCGAAGGCATTCGAGACCGAGGTGCTCACGGCAGATTCCCGGCAAGTCTATCGCGGGATGGATATCGGGACGGACAAGCCAGCCCAGGAGGAGCGCCAGGAGGTTCCTCACCGGCTGATCGATCTCGTCAATCCCGATGAACCGTTTAATGCAGGATTGTATCGCGGTCAGGCGGTCGATGAGATGGATCGTCTCTACCGGGATCACCGCCTTCCCCTGGTGGTGGGTGGCACAGGGCTCTACGTGCGGACCCTTCTCAAGGGCTTGTGCGATGCGCCACCGGCCGATCCAATGTTGCGGGCGGCCTTGAGGCTGGAGGCGAAGGAGCAGGGGCTCGATCGCCTCTACGCGCGACTCATAGGCGTTGATCCTGTGAGTGCGGCCCGGCTGCATCCACGCGATGAATCGAAAGTCATCCGCGCGCTGGAGGTGTACCAACTGTCCGGACGGCGCATGTCGGAGTTTCAGCAGGAGCATGCGTTTGCCGAGCGGCCATTTTGCTCGTTGATCATCGGCCTGAATCGCGACCGCGACTCGTTGTATCGGCGCATCGAGGAGCGAATCGATTGGCAACTGGCTCATGGTTTGATAGAAGAGACGACGCACCTTCTCTCCCTGGGGTATCAGCGTGACAGCTCGGCCATGAAGGGCTTGGGGTATCGGCAGGTGGCCGAACACTTGGCCGGCGAGTACGATGCGGCGGAGATGGTGCGCCGCTTTAAGCGGGATACGAGACATTTTTCCAAGCGGCAAATGACCTGGTTTCGAAAGGAGCCGGGAGTGCAGTGGCTGATGATCGAGCAAGCGGACTCTGTCGCGCACACGACTGAGCTGGTGATTGGGCAGATCGAGCGATTTCTTCTGACACTTGAGGGCCAGGCATGAGACGACAGGGACCGGGTACGCGTGCAGACATCGGGATCATTGGCGGGAGCGGGCTCTACGATATCGAAGGGCTTCGGAAGGTGAAGGAGGTCGCCGTCAAAACCCCCTTCGGCGCTCCTTCCGACAAGGTGATTCTCGGCGAGTTGGACGGAGTTCGTGTCGCGTTTCTCTCACGGCATGGTCGAGGCCATCGGATCAATCCCTCCGAAATCAACTACCGCGCGAATATCTATGCCCTGAAGTCGCTCGGGGTGAACCGGGTGATTTCTGTGAGTGCCGTTGGGAGTATGAAGGAGTCGATCAAGCCGGGAGACGTGGTGTTGCCCGATCAATTTATCGATCTCACCAAGCGGCGGGCGTCGACCTTTTTCGAGGGAGGGATTGTCGCGCATGTGGCGTTTGGCGATCCGGTCTGTGCCTCGATTGGTGCGGCTTTGCTGGAGGCGACCCGAGCGGTTGGCGCCACGGTGCATCAGGGCGGTGTGTATCTCTGCATCGAAGGGCCGCAATTCTCGACGAAAGGGGAGTCCAGGCTGTATCGTCAGTGGGGGGCGAGCGTCATCGGCATGACGAATCTTCCCGAGGCCAAGCTGGCACGCGAGGCAGAGCTCTGTTATGCCACGGTGGCGTTGGCGACCGATTACGATTGTTGGCATGAGACGGAAGAGGCCGTTACGGTCGAAGGCATCCTGGCGACGCTCCGCCAGAATGTCTTGCTGGCCAAGCAACTGTTGCGGACGGTGATGCCTGCGGTGGCCGCTGTCACATCGTGCCGCTGTCAGCGCGCGTTGCAGGATGCCATTATTACGGCGCCGGATCGGATGCCGGCCGCGCTCAGGCGGAAGCTGGCTTTGTTGATCGATCGGGCTGTTCCAGTGAAGAAAGGAACTCGGTGAACTATGGGGAAGTTGCTTGTGGTCGGGTCGGTTGCGCTGGATACGGTGAAGACCCCCTTCGGAGAAGTCAGTGAGGTTTTGGGAGGGTCGGCCACCTATTTCTCGACGGCGGCCAGTTACTTTACTAGCGTGGATCTTATCGCGGTGGTGGGAGAAGACTTTCCTCCTCAGCATCTGGCGTTTCTCAAAAGCCGTGGCATCGATGTGACGGGGTTGGAGCGGCGGCCGGGAGAGACCTTTCGCTGGAAAGGGGAATACACACATCAGCTGAACGAAGCGCATACGCTCGACACGAAGCTCAATGTCTTCGAAACGTTTCGCCCCAAGATCCCCGAGGCCTACCGATCCCCTGATCTTTTATTCCTGGGTAATATCGATCCGGAGCTCCAATTGGATGTGTTGCAGAAGCTTCCGCGTCCGCCCCTCGTCGCGTGCGATACGATGAATTTCTGGATCAATGGCAAGCGAGAGGCGCTGTGGCGGGTCTTGGAGAAGGTCGATATCCTCATCATTAACGATGGGGAGGCTCGGGCACTCGGCGAACATTCGAATCTTGTGAAGGTTGCACAGAAAATACTGGCACGCGGGCCCAAGCATCTCATCATCAAGCGTGGAGAATATGGCGTCTTGATGTTCAATCAGAAGCAGGTATTTGGCGCTCCGGCCTTTCCGCTTGAAGATGTGCGCGATCCAACCGGTGCCGGGGATACCTTTGCCGGCGGATTTTTGGGCTATCTGACTGCGACCGGTAATCGCTCGGTCGAGGCGTTCAAACAGGCTATTATCTTCGGAAGCGTGATGGCGTCATTTACCGTAGAAGCCTTTAGTCTTGACCGTTTGCGAATCCTGGACTACAAAGAGGTGCAAGACCGTTTTCGAGCCTTTAAGCAGTTGACCCATTTCGAGGACATTTCGTGACGAATATTGCCGCTATTGCCCCGATCATCAGAGTGCGGGGATGTACGCTGGTCGCATTGGCTTTCGTGATCGGATGGCTGTCAGGCTGTGCAATTTCTGAAGAGTCGATGCAGAAATCGAAAGGTTATTACCAGGAAGGTATCGCGAGCCTGGAATATGATCAGCAGAAGGCCTATGTCTCGTTTCAGAAGGCGTTGAAGCTCAATCCCGGCAACAAGGAAGCACGATATGGGCTCGGCCATATTTTGGCGCTGCAGGGGAAATTGCCTCAAGCGGAAGAAGAGCTGAGGGCTGCGACCGCGCTCGATGAGAATTACTCAGAGGCCTATACCTATCTCGGTCAGATTCTGCAGAAGCAGGGGCGATGGAAGGACGCGATCGCATCGTTTCATCAGGCGTTGGCCAATCCCGTCTATACGACACCGGATCTGGCCCGATTCCATCTCGGTCGGTCGCTGGCTCACGAGGGTGACTATCAAGGCGCGATGGAAGCGTTCGAAGATGCCTTAGTAGTCAGTCCGCCGAATGTCCCCCCTGCCTTGTTGAATTTGGAGCTGGGGCGGGCCTATTACAAACTTGGATTCGAGCGGCGTTCGAAGGACACGCTGATCAAGGTGACGACGCTCGATAAGGGCGGCGAGTATGCCGCAGCCGCGAAAGAACTGCTGACACGGCTCAAGCCGTAGAGAGATGCCTATGGAATCGATCGGCGAATTTTTCAAGCAGGTGCGAGAGACCAAGGGGCTCACGATCGACGAGGTCGCGGCCAAAACGCGCATTCGAACCGATTTTGTGAAGGCGTTGGAAGATGGGAACTTTGCCAAGCTGCCCGATCAAGTATTCGCGCGAGGCTTTGTCAGGTCCTATGCCAGGTCTCTCGGTCTCGATGAAGAGGATGCGATTCATCGATTCGTGCAATCGGCTGGCGCATTTTACGACAAGCAAATCGAACGAGAACGGTTGAAAGTCAGGCAGGCGGAAGAAGAACGGAAGCGGCAATCCAATCGAAAGGCCGTCGCGGTTGCCATCGGCATTGCGATTTTCACGCTTATTTTTCTCTTGAGCCGTGAGCAGTCGTCGCTTCTGGTGCGCCGTTCGAGCTCAGATCTCCCGGCTTCTTCCTCCAAGCGGACCATTCAGCCGGCTCAGGAAACTCAGGCCGTGCCGCCGCCAAGCCCGCAGGCGGAAGCAGTGCCTCCATCTGCCCCTAAGGCGAAATCGGGGGAGTCCCCTCTCGTGCCAGCCAAGACAGGCGCGGGAAATACTGTTGGGCCAGTGGCTGGAGCCGTGCCCTTGACGTCATCGATGCCCGAGTCGACCACCCCTGCTCCCTCCTCGTTGGGGAGCGACGGGCCATTGGGAGGGATTTCACTCGAAGGGACCGGGGCAACGGACGGACAGTTGGTGTTAGATCTTGAGGCGACAGAGCTGAGTTGGGTCGTGGTCCAAATCGATGGGGGGAGTCCTCAAGAGGCCTTGCTCCGACCAGGTGAAAAGGGCCGATGGAAGGGGCAGGATCAGTTTGTCTTGACGTTGGGCAATGCTGGAGGGGTGAAAGCTGAGCTCAATGGTAAACCGCAAAAACCATTCGGCCCGAGTGGTAAAGTCGCTCGCGATATCGTCGTCAAGCGCTAAAGGCCTTCACGTTGCTGTCTTTGTGTATTGATTCAACCTACTCATGCCTCTGCTCCGTGAGAGACGGACGTCACCAATGACATGCTGTGAGAATTCGGCATACTCCATCGACTGGTGGGGCATCGCAGTAGTCACTGAGGCGCAATGGTGTCACCATTGTTGAGTCTTCCACGATCTTCTTGATTGTATAGGCCCTAACTAGCTGGAATATCATGCATCACAGAATGTGCACTCTGGCACGAGCTTTGAGTAGTATCTGGTAGAACGAGCGATTGCCAGTGGGACCACAGTGAGTATGACGTGAGGCACGAGGCTGTAGAGAAGTTGCGGAGGGGAAGGGATCGGTCGTGAGCCGGAATGCTTGACATGGGTGGAAGGCCGTTGTTATATTCGCCGGCGTTTTGTCGATTTTATAAGGATCTTTGAGCCAGAGGCCGAGTTCACGTGCGGTGGTTAAACACAAAGGAGGACGTCTGATGGGTTATGTTGCTAAGTTCCTGGGAATCAGCGCAGCGCTGATGATGTTGTCTGTCTCAGTGGTCGGAGCCGAAGAGCGAGAGCCGCTGAAGCCCCGCGTTCCGGCGGATCAGATGAGCGATGCAAAGGCGATGAAGAACCCGGTGGCTGTAACTCCTGAGAGCATCGCCAAAGGAAAGGCGTTGTTCGAGGGCAAGGGCACTTGCTTCAATTGTCATGGCAAAGAAGGAAATGGCCAGGGCCCGGCTGGTGCGATTTTGAACCCGAGCCCACGCGATTTCACGAACTGCAAGTTCCACAAGAAGCGGAAAGATGGCGAGCTCTTCTGGGTAATCAAGAACGGCAGCGCAGGCACGGGGATGGTCTCTCTGATCCCGGCCGCGATCAACGAAGAAGAAGCCTGGACGATCATCAACTACGAGCGAAGCTTCTGCAAAGGCGAGTAATTTCGCCGGAGCGTGAGTGTCTGAGGGTGGAGGAGAAAATCCTCCACCCTTTTTTTTGCCCGTCGATCGTGTCATCCTATTTTGTCGAACCTGTGCGGACGCGTAATGCTGCATCTCACGCATGGTAGTCATGCATAGGCCGTGAGCCTGACACTCATGAACAGTATTGTCGAGGTATGTCTGGATTCGATTGCCGGTAAGGCGTGAGACTGCTTCTAGCGAGCGACCGTCCCTTGGATCGAGGCCGGCTTAGTGAGTATCAGGGCGGCGGAAGGATCGGTTGAGCGGAGAGTTGGAGCAATCATAGGGCGTTGTTCCTGGCCCATGTGGGTCTTGGATGCCCACAATACTTTCTGGCTCAGATAGGCCGCTGTTTCGCCGACGGTCACATCACCATCCCGATTCGTATCGGCCTCGCCACGCAGTGCCCGCAGCAGATAGTAGGTGAAGAGCCCATGCCGATGTTCATCGTCTTCTAACCCACGTCCGATCCCGCTGGTTCCGATGACATGGAGAGTCGAGCTTCCAGTAGGGTTCCACTGGGGGAGGACGGGCTTAGTTCGGCTGTCCTGCACCATACGCGAGATAATCCCATCGAACAGAAAGACTGTCTGCTTCGCCTTGAGGCGGGAGAGTGCTGCCTCCAAATCCTTGAGCGGGTAGGCTCGTGAGGTGCTTGTGGCGGTCCCATCGTATGGCACCAGGAATGTGTCTCCCGTCGCAGAGACCGAGGCCAGGCCGGCGAAATAAACAATGACGACCGCATCCTTGTTCATATGAGTGGGCAACCAATCCAGCAATGCTTCGTCGATATCAGGCCGGAGTGCCTTCCAATCTTGTAACAGCCGAACATTGGAGGCCGGTAAACCGCCGAGGGATTGAAAATAGGTTGCAACCATTTCGGCATCCAAGGAGGCAAACTTGCGAGAGGGGACTTGCTGGTCTCGATAGGATCCGATCCCGATGGAGAGTAAATAGGTATGGGGCTGATGAAATCCGGCGGTCACCGCAGGGATCTGATCCACGTCGTCGGCTTTGATGCCCGTGGGTTGGATCGACAGGGTCAGGGTTTGAAGCGGCGGTTGAGTTCTGGCTCCTGATTCAGATACTGCCACCTGGAGCTCGGCCTTCTGCTGTTGGACGGCTTGCGGCAGCGTCGCCACAAATTCGATCGAGCGGGATTGGCCCGGTTGCAGTCGTCCGACCGCCAGCGTGGTGGCCGGAAATTGGGCGAGCAACGAGGCGGTTCCCGTTAAGGTCGCCGTGACACCCTGAAGCTCCGGCTCTCCTCCGTTGACGAGATCGATGCGGACTCGAATCCGTTCGCCTCCCTCAAAGACTAAATTACTGTTCTCGTCCAGCACGGTGGCTTTGAACGAGAGTGCCGAAGGAATGCCTTTGGTCGGTAGAGTCGATGTTGGTGAAGCCGGTCTGGTTGGTGAGGCTGCTACTGCGATGGGTGTCTGGCCACCAGTCCCGGCCAATTGGGTCCTGGCTGCTCGAATGAATTGCGTTGCCAGGGCGATCCCGGCGTCGTGCACAAATTCCCCCATGTTGCCGTAGTCGCATCGGCGTTGGGTGGGTTCCAAAATGAGGCGCTGGTTGTGCGCGATCGAAACGGTCTGTTGGCTCAGCTCTTTTCCAGCGGCATTTTTAAAGGTCAAGAGTGCTTCGAGAACCATGTCGGCCGGCACGCGGTCATAGACACTGTCCGCCCAGAGTTTGAGGCCTGAACGTTGGAGTGTAACCAGGATCTCCGTGTCCGGCGGGATTGGCGATGCCGTTCCCCCGGTGACAGTGACGGCTGTAAAGTTTTGGGCCGCTGCATCGATGAGGGTGGATTCCGTTTCCTCTCCCACGTTGAGCTCATGCGGGCTATTGCACCCATCCGTATACTGCATTTTGAGGTTGGTGAAGGAGGGATCGAAGGTCAGCTTGACAGAGTTTGCCAGACGCGGGCCCATGTCCGGCAACGGGGTTCGTCGAAACCCCGACGTCAGTTTCTCACATCCCCAGAGCCCACCCACGGTCATGAGGAGACAGAGGAGAACGGCCCATTGTCCTGTGAGTCGTCGAGATGGAGCCGGTGAATATTGTTCGATGACCATAACTTGGGAGTGGTGCCTGTCGTGACCGGTTTGACTAGGGGAATTCAAGCTCTGCACCGTACCGAAATGTTAGGCTGAATGCAACAGGGCGCAGGTGGTCTTGCGAGGCTGTGTACGCTCGGTTATTCTGCCCTCCTGAATAGAGGAAGGGCGATGCCTCCATGCTGATACTTGGGCTCTCGAACATGCGGGATGCTGCTGCGGCGCTGGTCGAGAATGGCCGAGTCATTGCTGCGGCAGAAGAAGAACGGTTCGTTCGGGTGAAACATGTCACGGCGCTGCCGGTGCAGGCCATTCGGTATTGTCTCCGGACGGCTGGTGTGCGGTTGTGTGATGTCGATGCGGTGGCCGTGCCGTGGAAGTATTGGCAAGTCGGTCGGCGGGGGGCCCTGGCCGTAGGGGCGATGATCCGGTCGCCGCAACTCTGTTGGGTGAAGGGCAAGCGGAGCACAGAACGGCTGACTCAGGAATGGAAGGAGCTGTTCTTCCTTCGTCGCTACCTCACCAGGCTGATTGACGGCACCGCCTGTCCCGAACCAGTCTTTCTGGACCATCATCTCTGTCATGCTGCCAGCTCAGTGCTTGTTTCCCCGTTTGACCGCGCGGCCGTGCTCATCGTGGATGGGGCGTCGGAGGCCCATACCACCATGCTGGCGCGGGCCGACGGCCCGGATATTCGAGTGCTACAACGGGTATCTCTTCCCCATTCGGCAGGACAGTTCTACGCGGCCATAACCGCGTATCTGGGATTTAAGCCGGATCATGATGAATATATTGTGATGGGGTTGGCCGCGTACGGCGAGCCTCGATTCGCCGCAGCTCTCCGAGAGCAGGTCCTCCGTCTTCTCCCCGACGGCGGCTTTGAGTTGAATACGAAGATCTTCGATTTTCACCTGGCTCGGCAGCGGATGTTTTCTCCCTCCATCCTTCGACTGTTGGGGCCCAATCGGCAGCCAGAGGACGAGGTCACGCAACGGCATCGAGATGTGGCAGCCAGTGCACAGATGGTTCTAGAAGAGACGGTGCTCCATCTCGCCCGTCATTTGCAACGCCTGACCGGTCTCGATCGGCTCTGCCTCGCCGGAGGTGTGGCCTATAATTGTGTCGCCAATAGTCGCCTGTGGCGGGAGGCGGGATTCCGCGAGATCTATATTCCTTCGGCGGCGGGGGATTCCGGGGCTGCCATGGGGGCGGCTCTGTGGCTGACCCACCGGCGCGGAGCATTGACCGAGCGCATGGTCATGCGATCTGCTTCATGGGGCCCGGAATTCACCGAGCAGGAATGCCAGGCTGCGCTCGAACAGGCCGGGTTGTCCGCCGAACGGCTTCCCGATGATCAACTCTGCGAGAAGGTGGCGGGTGAGTTGGCCAATGGTCGGCTCGTCTGTTGGTTTCAAGGTCGGATGGAATGGGGGCCGCGCGGGTTGGGCAATCGCAGTCTGCTGGCAGATCCCCGCCGCGAGGATATGCGGGAGTTGATCAATGCCAAGGTGAAGCTTCGGGAGCCCTTTCGACCCTTTGCTCCGTCGGTCCTTGAGGAGAAGGCCTCGGAGTATTTCGATCTGCCGGCGCCCTCGCCCTTCATGTTGTTGACGGTTCCGGTCCTCCCATCGGCGAAAGGCCTGATCCCTGCCGTCGTTCATGTGGATGGTTCGGCGCGGGTTCAAACGGTGGATGCGACATCCAATCCGCGATATCGCTTGCTCCTGGAAGCGTTTGGTCGTCGGACTGGAATCCCCATACTCCTGAATACCTCGTTCAACGTCAATGAACCCATCGTCTGCACTCCGGAGGAGGCGGTCGATTGCTTCCTCCGCACGGACGTGGAGTGGCTGGTGTTGGGCAATCTATTGGTCGGCCGCCCCACAGCCGTGAAGGGTAACGCGTGAAGGGTGACAGACTATTCGCAGTCTTCGATGCCTTCCTCCTGCTCATCATCCTGAATTTTACGCTGCAGCCTCTGACAGAGCCCGATTTCGGATGGCATCTGAGGACGGGTCTCGATCTCCTCTGGCAAGGCGGAACTTTGCCGGCACTCGATCCCTATTCCCACACGATGCCGGACTGGCCCTGGGTTGAACATGCCTGGCTGACCGATTTGATTATCGGGGCCTTCTATCAGATGTTCGGCGCCTTGGGGGTGATTCTCTTCTTTGGCGCGGTGACGGCAGGAGCTTGGCTGGTTGCGAGTGGTTCTGTTCCTTGCAACAGGACCGCGCGACTGCTCGCCTGTGCCCTGTCTTTGTGGGTGGCCTTGCCATATCTCGGGGCAAGAACCCAAATGGTCACCTTGCTGGGCCTCGCGGTACTGCTGGTGATTCTTCAGCGAATTCGGAACGGAGAAGCACGTTTATTATGGCTGATTCCCCCATTGTTTCTGCTCTGGGCCAATCTGCATGGAGGGTTTACGGCCGGGCTGTTTCTGCTGGGGCTGGTGACGGCCTGTTTTGTGATGATCAAAGGAGTCCTTCATTGGGCCCCTGGCCTGGCCGTACATCTTGATGAAAGGCCCCTGGCCTGGCCCACGATTGGAACGGTGATGGTGGTGGGGGGAGTTGCGGCCTTGGTGACCTTGGTGAACCCCTATGGATGGAGATTGTACGGAGAGATTATCGATTCCTTGTCGAATCGATTCATGCTCGATAACTTGCAGGAATGGCAGCCACTGTCCTTGAGCACGGTGGCTGGCCGCAGCTACTCGTTGTATCTGGCTGGTTTGGGGCTGGCGGTGGCGGCCTGGTATCGGCGTATCGAGCCGGTACGATGGGCCGTCTGGACAGTGTTTTTGTTTCTTTCGCTGCGTCATATGCGCAACATTCCGTTTTTTCTCTTAGTCAGTCTTCCTCTTTGTGCCGAGTTGTTGGCTGAAGGGTGTGGCAAATGTACGGGCTGGCTCAGTTCGGACTCCGTTCGTGCCAGGCGATGGGTGTTGGCTGGGACGCTGGCCGGAGGGCTATTCATGGTCTGGTTGGGACCGGACCATCTTCAGCGGGTGGTGCAGTCCGGTCTAGAGCCTGCCGAGTATTTCACGGGCACGTCCTATCCGATTGAGGCGGTGCAGTGGGTTCGTGAACATCGGGGTCGGGTGGGGCAGCGGCTCTATAACGACTATGCCTATGGAGGGTTTCTGCTCTGGTGGTTGCCGGAAGAGAAAATCTTTATCGATGGGCGCATGCCGGCCTGGCGAAGCGGGGATCGCCAGATTTTCCAAGATTACGTGGCTCTGAGCCTGACCGACCCTCCGAGGCTTTCTGTCCTGACGGCCTACTCGGTCGATTGGGCGATCGTGAGGAGAAACAGTCTGTTGGACGAGGCACTTGCAGGCGAGCCGGCATGGCGACGGGAATATCAAGATGGGAAAGTCTCGATTTATGTGCAGACCTTCAAGTGATGTAGGGGCAAACAATTATTCTTATTGGGGAGGAAGTTCGAGGTGGCCGACTGTGGTTGGCTGGAAATTCTGCGCCTGAGAGGAATAGGAGCCCCTGGCCCAATTCCGTCTGATGACAGCCAATTCTCGCAGCATGGCGAGGCCATCTCTGAGGACGCGGACTTTCGAGCCTGGCTGATCCGACCAATTCACCGGAATCTCTGCGATGTTGTATCCTCGTTGTTGCGCCACGTAGAGCAGTTCGAGATCGAAGCCATAACCATCGATGGAAGAGACGCCAAAGAGGTCGATGGCCACCGGCCGACGGAACAGCTTGAATCCGCATTGCGTATCGGTGATTCCGTTGAGGCCGCATTGTCGTACGATGAAATTGAACAGGTTGCCGGAAATAGTTCGAACGAAGCGGGCATGGACGGCATAGTCTGGCAATCGAGACGCCAGCGCGCGTGAGCCGATAGCCAGATCGGCACCGCTTGCCAGGGCCTGTTCGAGCCGGGCGAGTTCCTGAATCGGCGTGGCCCCATCGGCATCGGCAAACAGTTGGAGCTGTCCGGTCGCGGCTTGCATGCCCCGTCGCACGGCGGCCCCTTTCCCTTGCCGTTCTGGGGTCCGGATTAACTGAATGTGCGGGAGGGAAGAGGCTGCAGTCTCAACCAGAGTGGCTGTGGTATCGGTACTGCCGTCGTCCACCACGAGGACTTCGTAGGGTTTTCCTCGCTCTTCCATGTATGACGTGATGCTTTGAAGATAGGGAAGGATGCGAGCCGCTTCGTTGTGGGCTGGGATGATGATCGACCACTCGATAGAGCCGGAGTCGTTTCGCAATGACACAGGAACCAGCCTTGTTGGGATGAGCTGCGGCGTCCCCGGACGAGAGGCAGAGGCATGAGGAAATACGGTAGCCGAGCCACGGGCAGGATTGCAAGTGGATGGCCCGGACTTGACAGATCTACTACCGGGGAGCGAACGTATATAAGTAGAGTGAATCGACGGGCGAGCCTCTCATAGCCAGGAGGTGGGTGATGCGCGAACTGCTCAAACCATTCAGTCTCATCGTGAGTGCCCTATTCGTCGTATCCTGTGCGTCTGCCGTTCCACCGGCGCGGATCGGCGACTATGTGTCGGTAGAGCGGACGGCCGGTGCCGATGCCCTTGCAAAGATCGATCAGCGGCCGTTGCAGGCCGGGCTGGTCGTCGTGTCGGATACCGCAGATCCTGGTGCGGCTCCGAATCTGCCGGAAGAAGCGCTGACTCGCCTGACAGAGAGCCTTCAGCAAGACC
>VFKF01000026.1 GCA_009885705.1 Nitrospira sp.
CGTCAATGCGAGACTCCAGCACAAGCAAGGGGGACCAGCACATGACGATGATGCAGCGGTTATCTCAGACGATACAGGAAATGAGCGAATGGTTCAGGCCGATCCGGCGTGAGCTCGCCCCGGTCTATCAGGGGCGGCAGGTCGGTGGACGGAGGAGGAAGGTCTTGTACGTCGGATTGGTCCTCATGGCCAGTTTTAGTTCCGGCGTTCCAGTCATCGCCTGGTCCGCAGATGTGACGTCTCTCGTTCCCTCGAAAGTGAGAAAGGTCGTGGCGGCTGGGGTTGGTTATGAGAATGCCGAGGCCTCCTCGATTACCGTGAAAACCTACGATGCTGAGACTGGTGCGGTGTTGACCGAGGACACCTACGAACTGAACGTGCGAGAGGATGCCACGTCAGCGGCCGGTCAACCCCGTGAGCGGATTTTTGCGGGAGGAGTCGGCCCGGGAGCAGACGGACTCTCAACCTTTTCCCTTCGCGTCTATGACGCGGCCACAGGCAAGTTTCTCTGGGAGGGTCTCCTCAATCTCAACGTCAGCAATCAGGAGTCGGATTTCACGCACCGGGTCGTGGCTCATCTTGCGCCACAAGCGATGGTGACTCAGGTCCGAAGCCGGGGCGCGATCGATGGCCAACCCCAGTTCTTCCTTCGTGCAGTCGATTCGGCAAGTGGACAATTGGTATGGACCGATCATTTCTCGGCGGGCTCTGGTACGCTCGCTCGCGCAGAACGTATCGGCCGGGCGGTCGTCGGTCAGACCGAAGGGTTTTCGGCTCCTGCTCAACAGATCGAGTTTCGCATCAGGATGTTCGATGATGGGATCCGGAAAATGTTGTGGGAAGATACGATCGAGCCCAGCGCAGAGGAGACCGAAGTCGCAGTCGAGCAGGATGATGCTGCCGGGATTTTACCTGCTTGGCATAGTGCAGAGCCCAAGGAACAGATCGAGGAAGCGATTTAGAGAGGAAGGGGAGGGTTCAATCTATCGGAAGTTAGACATCTGAAGCGGCATTCATTGTTCATCGTTCATCATTCAGCGCTCATCGTTTTCCTGCTAGCCCTTTTTCACCGGAACCTGTAACTGATCGAGCCACCGAGCCTGGAATTGCTCGTACGACAGCGATAACTGCGATTGCATGGCGGCGGAAAGCGCCTGCCGGGCTTTGAGATGTGAGAGCAGGCCGTGCACTTGGTGCATGCCGAAGCGGTCGATCAGATAACGAACGGCCGAGTTGGCTTCCTGATAGGCGAGGGCTGCGGTTTCAGGGGGCAATTCGCCCCATGCCCCTTCTAAAGCAGGCAGCGGAAGCAGCGTGTAGTCCTGCTTCATCATCCGGTCGAGGTCCGACCAGCGATCCTCGGACAACTCCATCGCTAACCCTTCATTCAGCCAGGTTGGGAGGGCGCTACTGGCTGGACCCTGTTGGTCGTGCAGCAGGGCATGGACGAATTCGTGCCGCAGCACCTGCCTGAGCCAGGCACGGTTGACCAGGGTGCCTTGCACAGGGACTTGGATGCGCCCGAGCACAGGATCGAAGAGTCCATCGGCCCAAGCCGGACTGCCGGTTTCCGATTGGAACGTGGCGCTGGCCTGGAGGACGACGACGATGGGCTTTGACGGGAAATGTCCGAATCGTTGGCCGATCTCTCGATAGGCTTCTTCCAGAATCTCCAGCACGGCGACCCAGGTTGTCTGATCGGCTTCTCCGTCGAATTTGACGGTAAAGTGGGTGCTGTCCCGGCTGGTGAGCCGCGCATCGCTTTTCTCGGTTCGGCGGACCTTGGCCGTGACGGTTTTGAGATAGGATTGCACGGCGGGATCTTTGCCTGCGCGGGCTGTGGCCAGGTCGAGGTGGCGGGCGGCCTCACCGAGTCGGTCCCGCTCCTGAAAGAGCTCGGCCAGTGCCAGATGGGGGAACGCTTCGTTCGGAGCCAGGGTCACCAGCTTTTCCAAAAAGCTCTGCGTCATGGCCGGGTCACGAAGCTCCCAGTAGGCATGGGCCAGGTTGAGATGAATGGTCGGGCTTTTACTGTCCAGCGACGAGGCTTTTTTGAATGCATAGACCGAGGCGGAGGTCCCTCCGGCCTTTTCGAGTTGGATGCCGAGATTGTTCCACAGCACCGCGACATAGGGACGGGTCTTTTCGTCCGATGATAGGCC
>VFKF01000119.1 GCA_009885705.1 Nitrospira sp.
CCCGCCTCCACGTCCGCCCCCTCCGCCTTGACCTCCGCCTCCCTGTGGGCGCGGCGCAATCTGATAGGGGGTCCGTGGAACCTGGTGCGGGGTCGGCGGATGGATTTGGTTGAGGGTCGGAGGCAGGCGATTCACCATGGGTGGCTGGCCCGCTTGCGGTTGGTGCTGCAAAAACTGTTGTAGCGCACGTGCCGATCTGGAGTTCGGTGGTGCGACGTTCGATGGCGGCAGGAAGGGATTGATCTGGTGGATATCCGTCAGCGTTCGTGAGCCTGGCTGATGCGATGGCTGACCTGATGGGGGTTGATTGCCAATCTGCGGCGGCCCCGTCGGTGTGTTGTGAGAAATTTCATTGAGTGTTCGCGGGCTGACCTGCGAGCTAGGCCCCGGCACGATTTGATAACTCGGCATGGTTGGCGGTCTCATGCCCGGTGCCGGTGGTTGTGGCGGTGCCGGCGGCTGTTTCGTGGCAAAGACTTGTTGTGCCGCGAGGACATGGGGACTGGTGGGATAGAGGCCCCGTGCAACGTTCAGGAGTGCTTGGGTCTGGGCCAGTCCTACCCAGGGAGAGGGATAGGCTGCCGGCGAGACGAGCACCCAATCCGTCCAGGCTTGCGAGACCATAGCATTGGATTGCACCCGACTCAGGATCTCTTGGCGTTGCTGAGAGGCTAGTTGTGTCTGTTCCGCCGTTGAGGCTTTTGCCAGGGTCTGGTTCGCCGCGTCGAGTTCTTGTTGTAGTTGCTCATTTTCCTGTTGCAGCGCGACGAGCTGATGCCGAGCATCCTCGTTCTCCCGCAAGGCTGCGATGGCATTGTGTACTTCTTCCGTATCGATCTGGGCGACCAGATCTGTCCTGACCACAATGGTGTCTCCGTCGAGCATCGTGTTGGTATTTTGCTCCAGGATAAGGACGAGACCGGCGGTATAGGTTCGAATTTCGTCTTTCGTTATATCCAGACCGTCCACAACCGTGACGCTTTCGAGGTAGACGGCGACCTGCTCCAGGGCTGCCCGTTTGGCTGCTTCGGTGGCCAGGCGGATGGCGTCTTCTCTGGTGTCCCGGTCTCCCATCCGATGTTCACCCTGGGCGGTCACGATTCGGACCTCTGCCAGCGTGACTGATGGCCAGAGAGACAGAACGATCAATAAGAGGATGAGGCTGAAATTTGATGGTGTGAGGTGAGGGAGCGCCCAGCGGGCGGGGGCCTGTGAAGGAAGAAAAATGTCCGGCATCGCCCTCACCTTTTGGATAGAACTGACGCGCCAGGCGCCGATTCGTTGACAGCCACGAGGTGGAACGTCAGCATAACACCGACATCGGCTTTTCTGCCAGAAGTCGTTCCTTCGCCGCCTGAACCCTTATGAATCCTGCCTGTGGGGCCCTTGCCTCCCTTGCCTTGGCAGAAAACGCCATGATAGCTTAGAAGTTCCCTTGGAATAGAAAGGACGGATCTGTGAAACTAGCACTCAGCCTCCATCGCGGATGGTCGACTCGACTATTGATCGCATCCTGGTTCTCTCTCTGTTTCCTCTTCCAAAGCGGGGCCGCAGTCGCGGCTGCCCCGGCGATAACTCCTACGGCACCGGTTCAGACCGAGCATGTGATTCTGTTCGTCCTCGAAGGGTTCGGTCAGGACTCCCTGAAGGGCGGCACGATGCCGGCTCTCAGCCGGTTGATCAAGGACGGGTCTGTCACCTGGTCTGCGACGGCGGTGAAGCCTGCCTTACGGTTGCCCACGATGGCCTCATTGATTACGGGGATGCCGGTCGAGAAGCATGGGATTACCTGGAATACCTTCGAATTCAGCCGTGGGTACCCACGCGCTCCGAGCATGTTCGACTATCTCGATTTGAGCGGCGGGCGCGACAGCGCGATTTTCCTCATGGACGAATCGCTCTATCAGCTGGCGCGCCCTGAGCCCTACACGGACTATCAGATGTGCGGGCCGCTGAAGTCTGAGTGCAGCACGGATCGGATCGTGTCCTACATCCGTCAATATTTCAAAAAAGCGACCAGCGGTCATGGGTATGGACATGCCATCCCTGCACTCCCGCATTTCCTGGTTGTCCACCTGCCTGAGGCCGGTCGAGTGGGTGCGTCAAAAGGCTGGGCTTCGAAGGAGTACCGCGACGCCCTTCGCATGGTGGATAAGGGCATCCATTCCGTGTTGGATATCTATCAAGAGCATGGGCTCACCAAACGGACCACCCTGTTCGTGACCTCCCTCAGTGCCGAAGGCCGAGATGCGGGCCAGGAACAAGCTGACGCCGCTGTTCCGATGGTGCCGTGGATTGCCTCAGGGGTGGGGATTAAACAGGGTCATGCGATTCACCAGCCGGTCTCGATTTTAGATACCGGTGCAACCGTGATGCGGACGTTAGGGTTGCAGACTCACACCGAATGGGAGAGTCATGCCGTGGAAGAAATCTTCCAGGCGGCCTTTGTTGTAGCCCCACGGGTATCTCTGGAATAGGTCATCATGATGGAGCATGTGAAACGCAATAGGATATGTGCTCTCGTTGGAGGGTTGCTGGGTATGGCAGCGATGGCCTCATCGGCCCTGGCCGGTCCACCGGCCGCCTACACCCAGGAACATAGCATCACCATCGATGCGACGATCATCAATCCCCAGACCTGGTGGTACGTGCCTGGCGTGACGCCCCCTATCCAGGCCTCGGACCCGGAGTCTATGGATGCCTACAGGACGACCGAGCCCCGTACGCTCAGATTGAAGCCGGGCAAATATAAGTTCATCAGTTTTACCTTTGATTTTCCGTTCACCGTGAATTTAGAGGGAAAGTTAGAGGTTGCCCAGTCGCTCGACCAATGTGTGGAGGGACGAGGGACCCAAACCTTAATCATCCGTTGCAGCCGAACCTATCCGCATGGCGGCCAGCGCGATAACTACTATCAGTAGAGGAGCCGCACCCATGGCCCAGGCGCTTGATGATCTGTTAGAAGCACTCGAGGATGTCGACGACGCGACCCGCGAGGAGGCGTCCAAGGCACTCGCCGAGCTTGCCGATCCGGCCACATTGGATGCGCTGGTCGGCGCCTGCGGAGACGAGTATTGGGCGGTGCGGGCCCATGCGGGACGGGCCGTGGCGAAGATCGGCGGCGCCAAAGCCGTAGAAGCGCTCATCGGTTTGTTTAACGACTCCATCATGGACGTGCGGAACGATGTCGTGGCCGCCGTCGCTTCGATGGGCGCGGCTGTCGTCGATCGCCTGATTGCCGCGTTGAAGGATGAGCGGTGGCGTGTCCGTGAGCATGCCGCGAAAGCGAGTGGCGACATCAAGGATCGGAAAGCGGTCGAGGCCCTCATGCTCGTCTGCCGAGATCGCGATGGCGCCGTGAAGAGTGCGGCCGCAGAGGCGCTGGGCAAAATCGGCGATCCGAAAGCGATCCCCACCCTGACCAAGCTCTTCCGCGATCCTTCGAAAACGGTGCGAGAAACGGCCGGGACCGCCCTCATTCTTATCGGCCAGCCCTCCGTCGATCCCTTGTTGGAGTGCCTGACCGATAAAGATTTCGTGGTCCGATGCCATGCGGCCCGCGCACTGGGCGGGATGACGACCGACTATCAAATCGGTCGAACCTGGGTACGGGACGCCAAAGTCGTCGATGCCCTGATTGCCACGCTGAAAGATCCGGATCGGGCCGTGCGAGAAGATGCGACGATTGCCCTGGGCCAGATCGGCGATCCGCGCGCGATCGATGCTTTGATCGAGGCGATGAAGGATGGGGTGGTGAAACGGCATGCCATTGCGTCGCTCGGCATGATCGGCGATCCTCGCGCCTTGCCTCCGGTGTTGGATGCGTTGAAGGGCAAGGGGATTCGGCAGGATGGAACCCCGACTCCTGGCTGTATCGTCAGCGAAGACGCCTTTATCAAGGAAGCGGCGGCGACGGCGCTCGGCCAGTTCCGCGATCCGCGCGTCATTCCCGACTTGATCATGCTGTTGAAGGACGGCGTCTTGCGCGAAAAGGCCAGTGCGGCTTTGGCCACAATCGGCGATACGGCGATCGAGCCGTTGATTGCCTTTCTCTACGATCCGAAAGCCTCCGAAGTTATCGCAGAAGGGGAGCGGGTGCTGTCCTATGCGTCGGTCCGACTCACGGCGAAAGATGCATTACGGCTCCTGGCGCTTGAAACATTGGAAAAGCTGGGTTGGATGCCGGCGCCGGAAGACATCACCGTCAATTCGAGTGTGGTCGATAATGCCCGAGTGGACATGCCCCTTGGCGACACCGGCAGATTTGGCCCGTCGGGAGATTTCGCGCAGAGGGGTTAGCGCGTCGTCTGAGGTTGAGCGGTGGGTACGGTGAGCCCGTCACCGGATAGTGTGACCCATCCGGTGACGTGGCGTGCAAGCAGGAACGTACCTGTCTGAAACAGGGTTATTTTTTCGGTGCCTCACCCGTTGTCCGAACCGCGATGCCGTGCGTATCGGCGGTTTCTTTTCCGTCCTTCATGTTTGTAATGACCGCCTGCCCTTTATAGTGTCCCACTTTTCCATCCGCGTCGACGTGGATCACTCCCACTCCTGGAATCGTACCCTTCGCATTGTTCACCGTCTTGTCATTGCCCGTCAGAGGTGCGGGCCCGCGGAGGCCCACGAACACATATTGGCCGTCCGGGGAGACGTCCATGAGATCCGGCGCCGGATCCTTGTTGGCGTCGGTGCCCAGATCCACTGAGCCGACGATGAGATGGCTCAAGGTGTCGATAATCTCCACGTTGTTACCAGCCCGGTCCGCGCTCCAGAGATAACGGCCTACCGCGGCCATCCCATGTGAGTCGGCAAATTGGTCGTCCCGCTGCGAGATTCGTTTGGCCGACACCGACTTCGGGAGACTCGACAGATCGACGGCATAGACATCATAGGATAACGGGGCGATCGGCCAGCCGCCGCCTGAATTGATGTACATCGTGTCGCCGATTTGCATGCCGCCGCAGCCGGCTGGATGGATCTGATTGTTATCCAGCGTGGCCAAGACCTTCATCGGCGTGACCGTCACGTCGACGACCAACAGACCTCCGCCACGGAGCGTGACAAAGGCATATTTGCTCGATGCTTCCGTGATGGGGCAAATCGGGGAGGCGTCCGGTCGCTCACCGCCTTCGAACGCGGTGAGATTCAGCACGTCTTTCTCAGGGTCGAACGAGAAGGTGTGCGCAGCGTAATCGGTCCAAATCCGGATAAACTTCTTTTCGGCGATGTTGGCCGCGATCGCCATCTTCTGGTTCGGCGTTGGCCAGGCCGCATGCACGTTTTTGCCCATGGAGAGGCAGGCTTCAGGTTTTTTCGTCGCCGCGTCCATGATTAAGACCTGTCCACTGAGAAAGGAAATAATGACATGGGTTTGGTCTTTAGTGAACAGCAACATATGCGGACGGCGGACCGCCTTCTTCGTGGCTGCTTCGCAGAACGTGTTGATGTCGCCTCCAACATCGATCGTGGTTGTGGGTTTGGTTGTCGTGGGGTTTGCCGCCAGAGCGGCTCCGTCATAGATGTAAATGAACCCCCCGCTTTCTTTCGCGGTATCCGATTGGTCGGTCAGCCAGACTTCGTAGGCCTCTGCCGAGGTGCCGAGACCAATCACGAAGATGATGAGCAGAGTCGTCAGGACAGAATATGTCCCAAATTGTTGTCTCCAAGTCGTCATGAGGGCCTCCATTTCAAAACAAGGATACGCATGTAGGGAGAGATCTTGTGCATGGGTACGATATCGTAGGCGCCGGTCGATGCGCTGTCAATTCTTGTCGCTGCCTATCCTGAATAGGCGTCAGCGCCGCGCTCTGTGCGTTGACCCTGTGAAAATGGCTATGTTACGCTCATCGATCCCGGACCAGGAGATTCTGCATGGCGGATGCGGTAGCCGAACAGATCGCGGCGCTAAAGGACGAGGATTGGGCGATTCGCGAAGAAGCCGCCACGATGCTTGGCACGTTTCGGGATCCGAGGGCGGTCGCGCCGCTGGTCTCCGTCCTTCGTGATGGCGATCGTGCGGTGCGCGATGCGGCGATCGGCGCCCTCTTAGCCATTGGAGAGCCGGCGGTCATGACGCTAGGCGCTTGCCTCTCCGATCCGGTGCTCACGGTTCAGGAATTGGCCTCGTCGGTCTTGGCCACCATTGCCGATGTGCGGGTGCTGGCGCCGCTCGTCAAGGCACTCAAGAGCCCAGACTGGATTGTGCGGATGCATGCGGCCAAGGCGTTAGGCCGGATTAAAGATTCGGGAGCGGTCTCGCCGCTGGTGCCGCTGTTACAAGATAAAGTGAAAGCCGTCCGCGAGGAGACGTCGACCGCCCTTGCGGCGATCGGCGAGGCGGCGCTTGCATCATTGCTGGCCGCGCTGACCCATACAGACTGGCTAGTGCGGCTGCATGCGGTAGAAGCCTTGGGGAAGACCAGGTCTCCGGAAGCGGTGGCCCCTCTATTGTCGGTGCTGTTCAACGATCAGGACAGGGCGGTTCGCGAGGACGCAGTCCGTGCGTTGGGTCAGATCGGCGATGTGCGCGCCGTAGAGTTTCTCGTGACGGCAATGCACACACCCGGCATGCGACCGTTAGCGGTTGAGGCACTGGGCCGGATCGGCGATCGTAGCGCCGTGCCGGTGCTGATCGCAGTCCTTGAAAAAGTCGACCAACCGGAAATCTCCCGTCCCGTCGAGGGTTGCGGCGATCAGTGGGATGAAGAGCGATTGACGTTAGGAGAGGTCGTTCGGGCTTTGGGCGCGATCAGGGACGAGGCGGCGATCCCGTCGCTGATGAAGGCGCTTCGGTATACGGTGACTCGAGCGGAAGCCGCCGATGCGCTGACTCGATTCGGCTCTGCCGTGATCGCGCCGCTGCTGGCGGTACTGGCCCGTGAGTCGGATGATAATGTTCGATACCATGTCAAAGATACGTTAGCCAAAGTTGGCTGGCGCGCCGGACGTGTGTAGCAGGCCGTTGAACCACTATGTCTAAAGAAACGATTGAAACGCTGGTCTCCGAGCTCACCCATGAAGAGGACTGGCGTCGGATGCGCGCGACTGCGGCCTGTTTGTCGGGCGGACCCCGCGCCGTGCAGGCCCTGGTTCAGGTATTGGAGACCGGTTCGCCGGCGCTGAAAGCGGAAGCGGCGGCCATGTTGGCGCGCGTGAACGATCCCTTGTGCGGCGTGCCCTTGGTCGGCTTGCTCCGGGATGAGGATGAGGCCGTCCGCAAGGCCGGTGCGTCGGCGTTGGAACATATGGCGGGGGTGTTGGACGTGACGACGGCGTCGGCCTTGACCTCGCTGCTTTATGAGTCGAAAGATGATGGGATTCGCGTGGCGGCCTCGCACGTGCTGGGGATGATCCCGAATGCGATCACCCCGCTCAGCGAGATGCTCACCCATCCGGATCCAGAAGCGCAGATCATGGCGGCGAAGATGCTGGAGCATCTGCTCGATCCCCGCTCATCGGATGCTTTTATTACGGCCATGGGGCAGCCGGCCATTCAGGATATCGCGGTGCGGACCCTCAAGAAGTTAACGGCCATTCGTGAGCGCATCAACGAGGTCTTCGACGCGTTACGTGAGGTTGAGGAACTGAGTGAACGGGAAGAGGCTCGCATGAGTACCGTGATCAATCTCCTGGCGATCGGGCGCCCCAGCGTGGAGATCTTGATCGAGTATCTGGAGGATGACGATTGGGTCATCCGTGAAGCCGCCGCTGATTTGTTGGGTAAAATTGGCGATGTGCGCGCCGTTGAGCCGTTGATGGAGCGGTTGCGGATCGATAAAGATACGGGTGTCAAAGAGCTGGCTATGAAATCGTTGGGCTTGATTGGCGATGCCAGGCCGGCCCAACTCTATATCGAGGCCATTCCCATTCGGCCCCTCCGGGTCTTTGCCATGGAAGCCTTGGCCAAAGTAAAGGATGTGGAGGTCTTGCGGCCGTACAAGGAACTGTTCGATCGGTTGCGGACAGACCGGGACGGCCTCGTCGCGTACAATTCCGGCTTGATCGCCGATAAACTGGAAGCACTCGACGGGACGCCTGTCGAGAGTCAGGGAGGGCAGGACGACGATGAGTGACGAGATGCAGGCAGAACGGATCGAGCAGCTGATCGGGGCCCTTCGGGACGACAATGAAGCCCTGCGTAATCATGCGATTGCCAGTTTGAGTCAGGTGGGTGAGGATGCCGTGGGGCCGCTGATCGGGCTCATGGCAGACGAAGATGTTCTGATTCGGGAAGCGGCAACCAGCGCCATTGTGCGCATCGGTCCCTCTGTCGTCGATCCCTTGATCGAAGCGCTGACGGACGATGAATGGGCGATTCGTGAACAGGCGGCTGCGGGATTGGGGAAGCTGAAGGATCCCAGGGGTATCGATCCCCTGGTGAACGCGCTGAAGGATAAAGATGGCGCGGTGCGAACCGCGGCCGTATGGGCTCTTGAGCGTATCGGCGATGCGCGGGCTGTGCCAGGATTGATCGAGGCGCTCACCGACAACACGGTCCGTGAGGATGTGGCGCGTGTACTGAAGAAGATTGGCGATGCCCGGGCTGTCGATGCTTTGATCGAGGGGCTGCTGGGCAACAATTGGATGGTGCGTCGTCATGCGGCCGAAGCGTTGGGCAAGATCGGCGATGCCCGCGGAGCCGGCCCGTTGATCGAGTCGCTCAAGGATGAAGACTGGCTGGTGCGGCGGAATGCGGCGGAATCGCTCGCGCGGCTCGGAGCCAAGGAGGCGATCGATCCCTTGCTTCCGCTGCTTGAAGATGAGAATACGATGGTGCAGGAGACAGTAGAAGGGGTATTGGCAAGTCTCGGATGGAAAGCGAAGCCGTAATCTTTATTTCGACGTAAAGGATACACATCATGGCGGATGAAGCTCCTCCAAAGCTTATTCAGATCGGTCCCAAGGGCGGCGCGAAGAAAGACGGATTCAATCTCGTCACGGAACGGGTCGTTGCGGTGAATCTCGAGGCGAAGCAGCTCGAAGTCGAACTGTTGGCCTATGACGGGAAGACGGTCGTGCTGGACGTGGATGACGAGGCGCTTGAAGAGCTCAAGAAGCTCAAGGTGGGAGATGGCGCCACGATTCGCGTCGTCGAAGAAGGCGGAAAGCGCGTTGCCAAGAGCTTTCGGATTCGTGCGAAGGATCCCAATGCGGCGCGCGCCGACGCGATGTTGTTGGATCTGAAAGATAGTCATTGGCTCAATCGAAAGTATGCAGCGGAAGTGCTGGGCGAGCTCAAGGAAGTTC
>VFKF01000021.1 GCA_009885705.1 Nitrospira sp.
ATCTGACGCGCGCGGCCCTTGGAGGCTGCCAGCACTACCCGGGATGAGTGGTGGGTGACGGGTGATGAGTCGAAACAGAAACCATGTTCGAGAAGAACCTGCCGCGTGCGATCGGTACTGCCGCCATCGACGACGATGACTTCGTAGTCGCCGGGTTGGCGGAGAAGTTCGTGCAGCGTATGCGGAAGCGCCTTCTCTTCGTTGTAGGTCGGGATAACGACTGTAACCATCGTTCCTTCTTCAGCTATCGGCTATCTGCCATCAGCCATCGGCGCTTGTGTCAGCCACTCCGGCAGAAACTTCCGCACATCCTGTGCCCACACCGTAGGGTCTTCGTCGATCGATTCAAACAGATCGCTCAGGGCCAGCACCATCTGATCGGTCAGCGCCAGATAATCCTGCGCGCGGCGCCGTAACGTCCCCGCATCGATCCGCCCTTCGGCTATCGCCCGTTCTAGCATTCGCCGACCGAATCCATGATGGGCTTCTTCTTGCTGAAGCAACATTCGCCGGAGCCTGCCGAGCGGCGCTGCGCGTTTGACCAATCCTTCCTCGATACGTGTCAGAATCGCTTCACCTAGTCCTTCGAGAATGACCTGCTCGGCCAGAAACGTTTCGAGCAAATCTTTCCGGGCCAGCGCCTCATTGAGCAGCGTTCGATACTCTTCCAACGCCGGTAGAAATGGCGCATCGGCGAGATGTCGCGGCGCGAGCCAGGCAATGGCTCCTTGAAACACCATGGCATGCGTCGCCTCCTGGCGGGCCTGGCTGAGGAGAAAACGCCGCGAACCGGAATCCGGGGCCAACGCAGCCTGGGCCTTGGCACATTCGTTCGCCAAGCGCTCGCCATGCTCAAGAAACGTCAGCAGGCGTGCAATCGGTACCTTTTCATCAGAATGTACCAGCACGTGCCATCTCCTTGGGCGGGATGCCGTTCAAACTCCAGTCATAGTCGAGATACTCAATGCGGTAGCCCGGCTGTACCAGTTCCTTCGCCAACTCCGAATCGTCGACATAACGGGCGATATAGGCCAGCACTGATCCGGCGGCATCTGCAAAATCTTTTTCAAACCATTGGAAGATCATCGACAGAACGGCCACTTTCTGCGTTCGATCAAACCGATTGCGCGTGGGATCGTTGATAAAGGCCCTGGCTACCCGATCGAGCTGACGATCAAGTTGGTCAGGCTGATAGGCCCAGGGCTGGAGCTTCGGACAGGAGGTAGATGCACAGACAATGGCAAAATGGATCAAAGGCTCATGGAACTGCTCGATCAGCACTTGCCGTTCAAGATCGTAGAGATTGATGGTGGTACCACCGACGTGATAGTCACGACCGATGAAATACCGATAGCGGCCCCAGAGGGTCATTGGCGAATAGTGGTCGACGATGCCCTTGACGGCAAAAGCGTTGTAGGCGTTGATCCAAAACGCCAGTTGATCCTGGCGCCTCAACAACGTTGACGGGTCGATGCGGTTACGCTCATGTACATAGCCATCGAGCGTGCCGTCGGCCTGTATAGCCGGATAGTCCACTTGCCCATCACGGACATGAGCCTGGACGATCTGATCCCAGGCCCTGTGCGACACTCGATCAAGCGCAATGGGATCTGCCGGCTGAAACGTTCGCGGGGTGCTTGAACAGCCAGCCAGGATGACGACAAGGAGAATCGCGCCGATCCAACGACTCATGTGAGGGCTCCTCGCGAGGTCAATGACCGAGCCGACCGTAACGCGGTGATCGGATGGCGCAAAATTGTTCCAACGACGCGGCCATCGAGGCGATTGCATGACGAGCGATCGGAACAGGTCTTGATGGCGCTCCGGTCGAAACGTCCCAGGATCTCGCTCAACGACAATTGGAGGAGGTTCCC
>VFKF01000498.1 GCA_009885705.1 Nitrospira sp.
CAGGAAGCGGAAGGGTCGCGAGAGTTGCCCATGGTCCACAGCCGCTAGAGTAAAGACCGTGAAGCGTTCCTCGTGAAGCGTATCTCGCAAGCCTTGAAACTTTCTGCTTGCGAACGACGAGATACGAGCGACGAACGACGACTGTTTGAGCATTCTGCAAGTCAGCTCTCTTGTTAGACCGCAATCCCCCAGATCTGTTTCGCCGCCAACCCAATTGCATAACTCACGCTCACCGCGACGGTGATGATGACGAGATTCAGCAGGATCCGGCGCTTCATCTCCATCCCTGACAAGAACGCAAGAATCGACGAGACGAGGATGACCATGGTCCCTGCCGTCAGAACGGATACCAGCGCGTCCTTCGCACCGAAGAGCACGGGGAGCACGGGAACCAAGGCGCCGATGACATAGGCTCCGCCGACAAATACGGCTGATTTCAACGGCTGTTCCTGCATCTCTGCCGAGCCGTTCTCTTCCCCAAGGAATCGCTTTTTCGCCGCCTCCATGGCGCGCACTTCCTTTTCTGAATTCAACGCGAGAAACGCCCCGGCTGCCATCGAGAGCGCGCCGGCCACTGCGGTGGTCGAGGCGGCGATCAAGACGGTCACGGCGTCGCCAAAGGCGCCGAAGAACCCGCTCACGGCTCCGAGGATTTCTACCAAGCCGTCATTGAGGCCCAGGAAGATATTGCGGATCTTTTCCGGATTGATTTTTCGCTCGGTCAGTTTCGTGACGAGCAGATCCTCATGTTTCAACTCGTCTTGCAGAATCCCCTTGAGGGCTTCGCCCAGTGGTTGATCCTGGTAGGAGTTCCAGAGGGCGAGATACTTTCTGACCCCGTAGACTTCGATGGCTTCCAAGACGAGGTGGACTGCGGTGGAGCCGAACAGGCGGCAGAGCCATGTAAAGCACCATAACTTCAGCCGACGCCCCAGGTTGAGGCGTTCCAACTTCATGTCGAAAAGTTTCTGCCAGAAGGCCAGGTGTCTGGTTTCAATTAGCACTAATTCATCTAGCGTACTTCGGGCTTCGACATCAGTCGAAATATCTCGTAGCGCCTTGTAGAGGGAAAGATCGAACAGCTCGTCGAGGATAAGCAGCCGCGCCAACGTGGGGTCGTATCGGTGAGTGGTGCTCATGAAAGCCACTCCAACGGCTTGAATTCGTTGAAAGATCTTCGGATGGTTGGGCGGATTATAGCAGAGATCCATCGGGTTCTCGCCCTTAAACTCCAGCCGCCTGGCGTTGTGTGAGGGCCGATGTCCTGGAAGCGATCGAGGGCCTGCTATACTTCGGAAGGACTCGTTCCTCCTCATTCCTCTCGGTCGTAGACGGATAGATCATGAGCCGGACGTATGAAAGGTCACTGACGACATGACGCAGAAGCGGGAATTCTTCAGAGTTGCGATCGAACGGAATGGCCAGATCAGTCGAGGGGCGGAGGTTGTTCCCTGCGAAGTACTCGACCTTACCGAAAAGGGATTTCAGATTCGCACGGACATCGCTGGTGCAATTGGAGACAGGCTGGAGCTCGACTTCCAGCTGACCAAGGGAGCTCCAATCCACTGCACGGTCGAGATTACGTACGCGGCGGCGCCTCAATTCGGCGCCCGCATCACCAGCATATCTCCCGCACATCAGCATTGTCTCTCCCAGTTCATCGAACAATTGAACGTGCTTAACCTTACCGGGTTCTAATTCATGGCGACGCGTTCAGGAGAATCGAACGGTGCGTCAGGGGAGTCGTCTAGCCTTCAGCCGTTTGTCTATCTTCTCAGCGCTGTCCTGCTCCTCAGCACGGTGCCGACCGTCACGAAGTTTGTCTTCACGCACAGTACTGTGGATCCGCTGGGGATGGCCCTTATCAGAGTGATGATCGGGTTCGCCTTTTTGCTCGCGATTACTCTTGCGCAAGACCGGAGAGGGCTGAGCGGGTTGACCTCGGGGGATCTGCTCAGACTGACGCTCTTGGGGGCGCTCGGGGTCGGGTCCTATGTGATTGCGGCCTGGGGCCTTCGCCTCACCAGCGTCACCCATTACATTGTGATCTACAGTCTGCTCTCACCGGTTACCGCGCTTTTCAGCGTGGTCCTGCAAAAGAGCCAGAGTAGCCCGCTCAAGATTGTCGGTATTGTGACGTCTCTGGCTGGTGGCGGGATTGCGATGTCAGAGAAACTGGCAAACTTTCAAACCAATTTCGGATTGGGCGATTTCTTGATTCTTGTCTTTACGATCATGATGGCCGCGCACCTGGTGGGGAGTGCCGACATCGTGAAACGCTTCGGGGCGATGACCGCCAATACGGTCATGTTCGGCAGTAGCGCGTTGCTGCTGGGCGTCGGGGCGTTGGTCTGGGGGCATCTGCCGACCGACGATCTGTCGATGCCGATCGCGTCCTCCGTGCTCTACATTGGAGTGGCCACGGCCTCCGTCTTCCTCTTGCGCTATCGCGCGCTCCAAACCATTTCCCCTGCGACGGTCGCGGTCTATCAAAACCTGACCCCTGTCTGTGCGATTCTGTTTGCCTGCCTCTTCTTGGGAGAACCGTTCCAGCCTCATGCAATGGTGGGTGGTGCGATCATTCTCCTCGGCGCCGAATTGGTTCGCCAGGCCAGTCAGCCTCAATTGAGTACCAGCTACCTCTGGGCGAAACGTCGTCTCGGCAGCTTAGCTGGCTCCCGCATATCCGCCTGAATTATTTCTTCTAGTCACCTCCAGGCCGGGGTCTTTCCATCTATGCGTCAGGCAGCGATCACAGCGCTGTGGTTGGACGATCCAGGCGATGCCGTTGTTCGGCAGAACGAAGCCGAATCTTGAAAATCACCCGGCGGCTTTTCTCACGATTGACGATCGCCGCCGCATCATAGATCAGGTCTTGTCTGCCGCGTCCGGTCGCCGACGTGATTTCTTGAAAACATTGATAGGCTGATGGCTCTCTGGCCTGAATGATCTCCATCCCCTTCACCATGACAGCGAGCGAGCGCTCCTGACTCAACTTGAGATTCAAGGCATCGCTGCCGTGATCATCGGTATGTCCTTCGATGGCGAGCGAGTCGATCTTGTCGCGCAGCGGCCCGCACAAGGCTCCCACATAGAAGGGGAGGGCCTCTGCGAGAAACGCATCCGCAGTCGACGACAACGTGCTTTTCCCGAACTCAAACGTCAGCCGGTTTTCCGGGACGACAATCAGGAGCGCGAGCGGGTCGCGGGGGTCCGCATCGAGCGAGAGCCCCAAGCGCTGGATGTGGTCTTGTAGTGCCGTTTGCACGTCCTCTCTATTTTCCTGCAGCTCGGACTGCGCCGCGGAGGAGGTCTTGGTCATCTGTGCCGCGAAGAGCAAGATGAACACGACTGCGAGCGAGGTCATGAGATCGGTGATGCCGACGGTGGTGTGGGAGGTGCCGGCTCCCTGTGCGGTTGTGCGCGTCATTCGGAGAGCCCTTGCGTGGATACGAGCGATCGCTTCGGCCAGAACCGGCTGCCTTCAGAGCGCCCGCTGCCAGACGAGGCTCGCTGCTCGCTGAGCCGGTCAGCCAGGTGGCTCATGAGATCGTCGAATTTCTCGGCCGCCTGAGTCTGCTGGTTGTGCATCGTCTTGAGCAACGTGGTGAGCTCATGAATCGAGTCGTTGAGTGCGGTCATTGGCGCCGTGAATTCTTCACGGATCACGCGCGGGAGTTCGGTCGTCATGCGGCGTCCGGCTGCCTGCTCATCCTGTTTCAACTTTGTGAAGGATCGAACCGCTGATGTGAGCTCGGCAAGAGGAGCCGTCAGGCTGTCTGTGCCCATCCCTCCCATACGTTCCCTCGGTTCTCCTCCGGCAGTTTGCAGGCCTTTCCCCTGCACTTGATGCGTTGGCGTGAGTTGTTCAAGCATCTGCTCCATGGTCTTTCGGGGAAAGAGTTTGTCGATGAGGCCCAGGAACGCATGGTGTTCGTTCATCAGCCGGAAGACCATCGGTTTTTCGATGAGCGTGAATAGATTGGCGGCGATGAGTCCGACGATGGACGTGAGGAACTTTCCAGCCAATCCGTTGATGAGCCCTTGAATGCCGACGATCTCTTGCCCTTCTGCGTGAAGTTTGCTGAGACCGATAAACAAGGCGAGGAACGTCAGCAGCAAGCCGATTCCCGTCACCAGGGAAGGCAGTTGGCTGTAGAAGGCCAGGTTCACGCGATGGCTCAGCAGTGTGTCCTGCGTGAAGATATCTTCCGCGCGGCGGGTGCTGAAAATGCGCGGTTCCACGAACCACGGAACATGTTCCAGGATCAGCGTCTTGCGGAATTGTGCCCAGGGCTGCCGAAACATGGGCTCTTGCTGCATAGCCGTTTCGAGAATGGCCAGGTCGTCGCAGTCAATCCGTGTGGGTGCCGATGTGGGTTGTCCGGCTGGGGCCGTGAGTCCCACCAGCGTACGACTCGTGAAGCGCTCACGATCCAAGTCTCCACGCTCATTCGCCAGGCTGGTCAGCATCGGACGTATTCGATCGAACGGTCGCTGTGCGCCGGATATTTCCCTGCGTAGCCGCATGACCTGCCAAAGGAAGAAGGCCACGATTCCGAACGAACCAAGCCAGCTCAACATCGGGCTTTGGGGCCCTCCGAAGAAGGAGGCATCACGGCTCAAAAACTCCCACAGACTGGATATATCGATCATCGCATCCTCAGTTCATGCACGATGGGCTCGTAAAGGCTTCGACCCAGGCAATGCTCTCTCAACTTCCGTGCCGCGTGCTATAGAGGCAGAACCATTGAAAAGTCCCACGATCTGGCGGCTGAGTAAGAATTGAATAGCCGTGGCAGGTAAAAAATGCCGACTGGTCGGCAGATTCGGTTATGTTGGCGTAGGAGTAACTGGTTGCGAAAGTTGACGGCAGAGGGATGAGATGCAGCGAGTCGATGGAGGATGGATTAGATTAACCGCGAGCAGTCGATCATGAGTTTACCGCAACGAGATGATCAGGACCGTGAGCCACACCAGGGCGAAGATAAATGGTGAGAACAACAAGTACCACTTCGATGGAACCGCTCCAAAGGCTCTTGAAAGAGGCGAGACACGCTCACGATAGGGCTTGGTTTGGAGGATCGAAAATCGAGAGTCGTTCGGGTATCGCGATTGGAGTTCTTGCAGCTTATGTTGCCAGATGTCTTGAAATAGGACCGTTCTTCCGATCGAGAACATCCAGATCAGACAGAAAACCGCCGCAGCCAAGTAGACATACCACTTCGACCCGCTCACCCCACCGCTGATGTTGACCGCAGAGGCCAATAGGCCGTTGACCGCCAGCAGCATCTGCAGCTTGGTCGTCTTGATCGGATTTTCCTTCGACCACAAATCGAGGAGCACCTTGTAGTTCAGGTAATCCTGATCGATGTGGTTTCCATGATCACTCATTGTGCAATCTCCGAGATCAACTGGCGTAGAACCTGCGCATCAAAGCTACCGATGCAACGATAAGCAAATAGGACTATTCAGTCAATAGCGTATCCGCATGGGACTGCAGAGGGCGGATAGCCGATGGCGTATGGTTCGGAACGATTGGGGTAGTGGAGAGCAGGCAAGAGGCCGTCCGTTGTTGTTGATAGGTTGTCAGGATTCATCGGAAGCAAGGTGTCTGACACCATTTCATCTCCTCTAACATTCTCCCTGCGGCGTGACTTTAGATTTGCTCGGTGCTACCATTCTTTCGTGCTTCTGCGTGGTAGTCATCCGGAGTGAATGCGTATGACAGTGGAAGAAAAATTAAGCGTCTCCAAAGAAACGATTGCGGAGTTCTGCCGGAAGTGGAAGATCGCTGAGTTTGCGCTCTTTGGCTCCGTCTTACGTGACGACTTCCGACCGGACAGCGACGTGGATGTGCTGGTGACGTTCAGCCAAGATTCAGATTGGGGGGTTGAGCATTTACTGGAC
>VFKF01000178.1 GCA_009885705.1 Nitrospira sp.
GTTCGCCTCGCACAGGCACACGTGGAACATGGCACGGTTGTCGTTGCCGACTGCCAGACCGCCGGACGTGGAAGGCTTTCCAGGAACTGGTTTTCCCCGCCAGGCGCCAATCTCTATTGTTCCGTTATCCTCAAAGCAGCACGCCCGGCTGACCGTCTTACAGAATGGCTCTCCTGGCTGCCGCTCATCTCTGCGCTGGCCGCCGCCGAAGCGATTGAAGCCGTCTCGTCCCTCCATGTCTCCGTGAAATGGCCCAACGATCTCCTTATCTCGGAACGGAAGGTCGGCGGCATTCTCTGTGAGAGCGGCGCCGGGACAGGATCAGCGCCATTCCAAGTCATCGGGATCGGGCTCAATGTCAATGTCGAGCAGCACGATTGGCCGGAAGAACTTCGCGAAACGGCCACGTCGATCTGGCACGAACAGCAACGAGTCGTCGACCGCAATCGGCTCCTCGCCCAACTCCTCCTCGAACTTGAACATTGCATTGAGGAATTGGCTCTCCACGGAACCAGCCGGCTTTTGTTGGCCTATCACCAGCGCTGCTCGACCATCGGACAGCGAGTCAAGGCCATCTTGGCCAATGGTGACCTCTGCGTGGGAGTCGCCGAAGGGATCGGCCAGGATGGAGCCTTGATGTTACGGCCCGACGAGACCCAACCAGGCTCAAAGGAGCCGGCAATCCTGCATCTGCGTGTGGCTGACATCATTCACATCAGAATCTAGCCAAATCACCAAACCACAACGTACAATAGGCCTATGCTCCTCGTCGTCGATATCGGTAACACCAACATTGTCTGGGGGGTCTATGAAGACCGCACCCTGGCCGCGCATTGGCGCATCGCGACGGACGTCAAAAAAACGTCCGACGAATACGGCATTCTCTTTGCCAGTCTCCTTGCGGCAGCAGGAATTCCCACGCAACGCCTCTCCGGCGCCATCGTCTCCAGCGTCGTCCCTGCGTTAACCGGGACGATCGAACAGATGCTGGAGCAATACTTTTATCAGCGCGCCTTGGTGGTTTCCTCGAATACGGACACGGGCCTCACCCTCCGTTACGATAATCCAAAAGAAATCGGCAGCGACCGGCTGGTCAACGCCGCCGCCGCCTATCATAAATATCGCCGAGACCTCATCATCGTCGACTTTGGAACCGCCACCACATTCTGCGCCATCACGGCAGAAGGACAATACCTCGGAGGCGTCATCGCCCCCGGCCTCGGCATCTCGGCGGAAGCGCTCTTCGCACGCGCCGCCAAACTGGCCAAAGTGGAATTGATCAGGCCCAAGACCGTGATCGGGACCGACACCGCCAGCAGCATTCAAGCAGGGCTCTTATTCGGCTATGCCGGACTGGTCGATACGGTCGTCCGGCGGATGGAACAGGAACTCGGACGGTCGGCCTATGTCATCGGCACCGGAGGGCTGAGCTCCATTTTGGCTTCGGAAACGACTTCCATCCAAAAAATCGAACCTCTCCTCACGCTAGAAGGCCTTGAACTTCTCTATCGACGGGCTCAGGGTGCTTCCTTGCCTTCCCTGCCGGTCTAACCGCCATCCCATGCACAAGTAATTAATTTTTCTGGGCCCCGTTGACTTTATGAGGCCTGTGGCTATCTCCAGACGGACAGAGGAGTCTTGCATGGCTGAAGAACAGCAGAACACGAATACAATCGACAACTTGGATCCCCCATCGCAGGGGACTTCTTCGGCCACAGAAGAGGCAGGCCTGGTCGCAGAGCTTCGGCAGGCTCTCACGGCAAAGACGGAAGAGGCCACAGGCTTGAACGATAAGTACCTTCGGCTGGCAGCCGAGTTCGACAACTATAAGCGGTTGACCCAGCGGGACCAGCGGGACCAGATCCGGTTCGGCCATGAGTCCTTGCTCAAGGAGCTCTTACCGGTTGTCGATAATCTCGAACGGGCCATCAAGGCCTCACGGGAGGGGGGCAGTAGTGATGTCCTCATCCAAGGCGTGGAGCTGACCCTCAAACAGTTGACGGGAGCCTTGACGAGATTTCATGTCACACCCATTGAGACGATCGGCAAGCCGTTCGATCCCGCCACTCATCAATCCGTGACCTCCGTCGCGTCCGAGAAGGTTCCGGAGCAGCATGTGGTCGATGAGTTTCAGCGGGGCTACCTCCTCCACGACCGTATTTTACGGGCGGCCATGGTGAGTATCTCGACGGGACGAGCCGACAGCTGAGCGGAAACAGACGAGACCATCGATTCATCGTAACCACATCATTAAAGACAGACTTAGTTAGGGAGGAGTAGGCACATGGGCAAAGTGATCGGCATCGACCTTGGAACCACGAACTCCTGCGTATCCATCATGAGCGGTGGCGAACCGGTTGTGATTGCCAACGCAGAAGGCGCCCGCACGACACCGTCCGTCGTCGCCATCACCGAGAAGGGCGAACGTCTCGTCGGACAGATTGCGAAGCGGCAGGCGATTACCAATCCGGAGAACACGATTTTCTCCGTGAAACGCCTCATGGGCCGCAAGTTCAACAGCAAGCAGGTGGCTGACGCCGCCAAGCGTTTGCCCTATAAAGTGATCGAGGGTGACAACGGCGACGCCTACGTTGAATTGCGCGGCAAGCGTTACAGCCCGCCGGAAGTCTCCGCCATGATTTTGCAAAAGATGCGGCAGACCGCAGAAGACTATCTCGGTGAAAAGGTCACCGAAGCAGTCATCACCGTCCCGGCCTATTTCGACGACAGCCAGCGCCAGGCCACCAAAGATGCAGGCCAGGTCGCAGGCTTGACCGTCCTCCGCATCATTAACGAACCGACCGCCGCAGCCCTGGCGTACGGTCTGGACAAAAAGAAAGACGAACGGGTTGCTGTCTACGATTTGGGCGGCGGAACCTTCGACGTCTCCATCCTTGAAATCGGCGACGGTGTCTTCGAGGTCAAGTCGACCAACGGCGACACCTACCTCGGCGGCGACGACTTCGACCAGCGTGTCATGGACTGGCTGGTCGATGAGTTCAAGAAGGATCAAGGCATCGATCTCCGGAAGGATCGCATGGCCCTCCAACGCCTGAAAGAGGCGGCGGAACGAGCCAAGATCGAACTCTCCTCGTCACAGGACACCGAGATCAATCTGCCGTTCATCACGGCCGACGCGACCGGCCCCAAGCACCTGGTCATGAAGCTGACCCGTGCCAAGCTTGAGCAATTGGTCGACGACCTGATTAAGCGGTCCATCGAGCCCTGCAAAAAAGCGCTTTCCGACGCCGGTGTCTCGGCACGCGACATCAACGAAGTCGTCCTCGTCGGCGGCATGACCCGCATGCCGAAGGTCATTCAGGCCGTCAAAGAATTCTTCGGAAAAGAGCCGCACCGGGGTGTGAATCCTGACGAAGTGGTCGCCATCGGCGCCGGCATTCAAGGCGGCGTGCTCAAAGGCGAAGTCAAGGACGTGTTGCTCCTCGACGTCACGCCGCTCTCGCTGGGCATCGAAACCCTCGGCGGTGTCTTCACGAAGTTGATCGAACGGAACACAACCGTTCCGACGAAAAAGAGCCAGGTCTTCTCGACGGCAGCCGACAATCAAACGGCGGTGACCATTCGAGTCTTCCAAGGCGAACGCGAGATGGCGAACGACAACAAACTCCTGGGCCAATTCGACTTAGTCGGCCTGCCTCCTGCGCCCCGCGGGATGCCGCAAGTTGAAGTGACGTTCGACATCGATGCGAACGGCATCGTCCATGTCTCGGCCAAAGATTTGGCGACGCAGAAGGAACAGTCCATCAAGATTACGGCATCCAGCGGCTTGAGCAAGGAAGAAGTCGAGAAACTGGTGAAGGATGCCCAGGCCCATACGGATGAGGATAAGAAGCGGCGGAAGACCGCGGAAGCCAAAAACCAGGCCGATACCCTGATCTACCAGACAGAAAAAAACCTGAGCGAACATGGCGACAAAATCGCCGCTGAGGACAAGACCAAAGTCGAGGAAGCCGTGGCCGCGCTGAAGAAGGCGATGGAAGGCACGGACCCAGAGGCGATCGAGTCTGCCACCCAGGCCTTGACGACGGCATCCCACAAGTTGGCTGAGGAAATGTACAAAGCCGCCTCGGCATCGGCGGCAGCCGGAAGCGGCGCCAGCGCCGAAGGCGGAGCCGGAGCCGACGAGACCAAGACCGATGAAAAAGTCGTCGACGCAGAATTCGAAGAAGTAGACAAAGAAAAGAAGTAAGTGAGACTATCGTCAGTGAGACCGAGCTTCGTCGAACACGAGGCTCGGTCTTGCTGTACGTTCACCCAGAGAGATCGCGACCGTGTCCAAGCGTGACTACTACGAAACCTTAGGCGTCGAACGAACCGCCTCCGAAGACGAACTCAAGAAGGCCTATCGCAAGATGGCCCGGCAGCATCACCCGGATCTCCAGACGGGAGAAGCACAAAAGAAAACTTCTGAAGAGAAGTTCAAAGAAGTCAACGAGGCCTACGAGACGCTGAGCGATCAAGAAAAACGCAAGCGTTATGACATGTTCGGCCATGCCGGCGCGCAACAGGGCGGCGGCCCTGAAGGATTTGGCGGAAGCGGATTCGGCGACGCCTTCAACGATATCTTCGAAGATTTCTTCGGTGGCCAGCGAGGCGGCAATCGAGCGGAGCGCGGCAACGACCTCCAATACAATCTGGAACTGACCTTCGAAGAAGCCGTCTACGGGAAAGAGGCCAAACTTAAAATCCCCCGGTGGGAAGTCTGCTCCGACTGTAAGGGAAGCGGCGCCAAAAGTGCCGCCTCGGTCAAGACCTGCCCGAGCTGTAAAGGGGCCGGCCAGATGCGGTTCCAGCAAGGCTTCTTCAGCATCAGCCGTCCCTGCGGCCAATGCGAGGGAGCGGGACGGATCATCACAGAGCCCTGCCCCGCCTGCCAAGGCCGTCAACGCACCTATCGAGAACGCACCATCGCCGTGCATATTCCAGCCGGCATCGAGTCCGGCATGCGCCTACGCCTCTCGAATGAAGGCGAACATGGAGTCAACGCAGGCCCTCCCGGCGACCTCTATGTGGCCATCACCGTCAAGCCACACCCGGTCTTTCAACGCCAAGGGCACGACATCCTCTGTGACGTCCATATTCATGTTGTCACCGCCATGCTCGGAGGCAAGATCGAAGTTCCCACGCTCAAAGGCAATACCATCATCAAAATTCCTGCCGGCACACAACAGGATAAGATTCTGCGCCTCAAGGGCCTAGGCATTCCCAGCCTCAAGAGCCAGAATACCGGCGACCAGCTCTTTGTCATCAAGATCCAAATCCCCACCAAGCTGACCGCTCGTCAGAAAGAATTACTCGCGGAGTTTGCCAAAGAGAGCGGCATGACGATGGACGAAGACGGCGACGGATTCTTCGACAAGATGAAAACCTTCTTCGAATAGCGTCGGCGGTTATCGCCACGGCACCTGCACTATGTCCACGTTCTTCGTCGCCCCTGACGCCGTGACTCCCCCCACGATCCGCATGACCGGTGACCTCCTCCATCATCTGCGCGATAGCCTCCGTTTGCACCCAGGCACCATGCTCACCCTGAACGACGGATGCGGAACCCGCTATCGCGTAGAAGTGATCCAGGTCACCTCGCAGGCCATCGACAGCCGCATCATCGACCAAGACACCGAATCGGGTCGCAAGACCTCGCCGATCGTGCTCGGACAGGCCTTGATCAAAGGCGACAAAATGGACTGGGTGATTCAGAAAGCGACCGAGCTCGGAGTCGATACGATCGTACCCATCCAAAGCGCACACAGTGTCATCAAGCTCAACCCGGAACGTCTTGAGCATCAACGATCCAGATGGGAGCGCATTGCGCGAGACGCGGCACAACAGTCGGAGCGATGGACGATTCCTACCATTGCAGACCCTCTCGACCTCGCACAGATTTGCCGCCACTATGCCTCGGCATCTGTGAAAGGCCTACTCGCGGAACGCTCCAGCGGCCCTTCGCTCGCCACCATCCCCTTGCCACAGGACCATCAGTACCCGATTGTATTGTTGATTGGACCGGAGGGAGGATGGGCACCGGAGGAGCAACGTCTTGCACAAGAGCAGGGCTTCATCCCGCTCACCCTTGGGCCACGAATCTTGCGGGCCGAGACCGCAGCGATCGCCGCGCTCAGCATTCTCCAGTCACGACTCGATGAGTTGGGTTAAACCGGCCAGATTATAGGATGCTCAAAAAGGCCGTCAGCAAGGCCGCAGCCGATGATAGCACCGGAGGCGTAGCCTCTAGGCTACGTTGAGGATGCTGTCGAGGCGAGAACGAAGCTGGCGGACTTTTTGAGCATCCTGCCAACCATCAGCGGTTGGTGCTCAACCGAACGATCGTGCCTTTTTCTCCGCCAGCCCAGCCCTGCGTGCCATCGGGGAATGAGAGACCAAACAGTGAGGCCTTGGCAATCGCACCCTGCTCGATCCAGGTAAATCCGCTATCGATGGTCCGATAGACCATACCCCGTTCCCCCACAATCCATCCGTGCTGAGGGTCCGTAAAGCGGACACGTAACAGATCGGTCAGCTTCGTACAGGTCAGGGTGCAGGGTAACGTGCGATCGATCCATTGATTGCCGCCATTGGTCGTTTGGTAGATGGCGCCGGCATTCCCGACGACCCAGCCGGTCGAAGCATCAGAAAAATACACATCGAATAAAGTGACCGCCCCCTGCATGTCTTGTGCAGTCCAGGTCACTCCCCCATTATCCGTCATCAACACAGTCCCCACCGCTCCAACCGCCGTCCCATGCTGCGCGGTGAGAAATTGAACCGCGTAGAGGGCGGCGTTCGTCTTGCTCGCTTGATCGCCCCAATGGGCCCCGCCGTCCGTCGTATGAAGAATGGTGCCGTTGCCACCGACCACCCACCCCTCGCTGGGCGACAGGAACGAGAGACCGTAGAACGATACCTGCGTATCCACGAATTGCGCATGCCAGGTCTGGCCCCCGTCTTGGCTTTGGCGAATCGTGCCATTGGCTCCGACTGCCCAGCCTAACGTCTCGTTCACAAAGAAGATCCCTGAAAGGGTTGCCGTGGTCCCGCTCACGATCTTCTTCCACCGCTTCCCACCGTCAGAGGTCTTCAGGATGGTACCGCCAGCCCCGACAGCCCACCCCAATTGAGGCGTACGAAAATACAGCGCCATCAGGGTGGTTTCAGTATGACTTTCTTGAGGAGTGATTGTCAGAAGAGAGTCAGCAGCCCAGGAGGAAGAGGCGCACAACCAGGCCCCAAAGGTGATGGCAACCGCCAAGTGAGCAACAGGGGAAAGAACGAACCGCTGCCATGATCCTGACCACCCGTATCTCACTGGTTGGTATTCGCATCGGGGCGGTTGTTATTGAAGTACCCGGGGTCTGGCATGCCCTTGGCTTCAATCGTGAACGTGCCGGCCTCCAACGTCAGCCACTTTTTCTGGGTACAACAGATCCCATCAGGCTGCACATCCCAGGAGCCGCGCCGCACGATCAATGGGCCAGTCGCCAACTCATTGAAGAACTCATTCCGCTTCCCCAGGCCGTACAGATTCCGATGCGGCACTCGCACGACAATCTCCGTATCCGTCCATGACATAACCTGCGCAGCCACATTACTGAACAGCACTTCTGTCCGCGAGACGTTCTCACCCAATTCGATGTCTTCTCGTCGCTTGTAGGCCCCCTGATTGAGACCCAAGTAGGCATGCTCAGCCGTTTTCAGGAATGAACCGAACCCGGATCCTTTAATAGTAATCAGCTCATCGAGGCCGCCCGTTTGAGGGCTGAAGGAATCGATCTTCGGCGTCACAAGCGTAAAGACCCCTGCCTCCGTCTTCAAGACTTCCTTCGTCGCACAACATGAACCATCCTGATTCGGCTTCGTCGCGCCTCGATAAATCACGACCGGCCCGCTCTTCGCACTGAAGGGCACCCATACGTCGATACGATCGTCTTGCCAACGGTAGATGACGGCGCGGACTCCCCCGATGTCGACCCGATTCTCACCCGTATTAAAATCGGTAAAGGCGTACGGAGTCGATCCGCTTTCCGAGTAAAATCCAAAGTGTTCCCCGCTGATTCTGAGCAGCGTACCGATCGGAGCGGCGGGAGGCGTCACCGCGATGACTTTTGGTACGTGAACCGTAAAATTCCCGACGGTTCGATCACGCCCCTGCAGAGTCAGAACAACCGGTCCGGTCTCGGCATCCATCGGAAGATGTACGACGATGGCGGTGTCGGACCATTGGGCGATGGTGGCCAGATGTCCGCCGAACGTGACCTTATCGCCGGCGGCCTTCGTGGCGCCGAAGCTCTGGCCGAAAAACACAA
>VFKF01000326.1 GCA_009885705.1 Nitrospira sp.
AGGATGAGTTGCAGTCGTCCTACTTGTTCCGCAGCGCGGGAAAGCTCTTCCGGCAGGAGAGGGACGCGACTAAATCGTCCCTGATGATAGAGGGCGGTCACGTCCGCCACCACAGGCCCTGCCGCCTCCCATTTCCGTTCCACTTGCCTGGAAAATTCAGCGGCAGTAGCGGCTGGAAGCTTGACCATGCCCTTCTTCTCCAACGTACGAAGCATACGGGCATAGAGCTGTACGATCGCATGCTGTGGGGGAGCAATCGAGAGATGCATACTGGCCCAGAGGCCTATCCTGTCCCGGAGTATAAGTAGGAGCAGGGCCAAACTCACCACCACCATTCCCGTAATAAGCTCCAACACCCCCGGCTGGACGATTCGGGACATACTCGCCAGGCGATTGAGTACATGGCCTATTGAAGCGCTCAACGCCGAAACCCAGCCACTCACTCTCTCTCGCAATGCATCACTGCCTGCTCGAACTTCGTGAACAACTGCCAATTGATCCTTCCCGCTATAACGAACGAACAGACGATCCCACTGTAATCGGAAGGATTCCCCAAGTCGTCGAATTGACTCCCATCGAGAGGTCCCGGCCGCTGCACTGACGCTTGGTGTGGGATCCATCGTGATCCAGCCTGATTGCGGGAAGTAGACCTCAACCCAGGCATGCGCGTCTCGCTGGCGCACCGTGAAGTACCCTCCAAACTCGTTCCATTCTGTGGCCAGAAATCCTGTCACCAGTCGCGCTGGAATCCCTATTGTGCGTAGCATCATGACCATCGCAGTTGCATAATGTTCGCAGTATCCGGCCTTACGCACAAATAGAAATTCATCGAGCGGATGACTCAGTGTCGCAGTATCGGCCTCAAGGCTGTACCGATAGTTTTCCAAAAGATGCTGCTGGATCGCGAGCGTTTGTCCGAATGGGGTCGAGACCTGCTGAACGATTCGATGCGCTAGGTCAGCAACCTGCTGTGACTCTACGGGAACTTGGAGGTAGCGAGAACGAATCGAGTCTGGATAGGCCAGAACCATCGCGGCCCGGTCGCTCGCGACAAGCTGCGGAACCTGAGAAGTGACGGAGTAGCGGGAACGAGAAGAAGGAGAGAGCGGCAAGTGGAGACCACTCATGCCATCAATCTGTACGGCGAGAAAATCGCCGCTCACAAGTTCCGCGAATGGAGCGGCAAACAAGACCGGGGTATCGAGCGTTTCCAGCAGAATATCTTGGCGGATCGGCACAGACAAACTGTCCGGGAGACGGCTGCCAGCTGGACGAGCAAGGAACACCCCCTCAGCCACGAGACTCAACGGACGGCGACGGGTCCCGCTGTGGCTCCACGATCGTCCATTGTATTGATCATAGGCGAGGCCTCGTAAATAGAGCCGATCTTTCGCAACAGTCGGTTGGTCGGGCAATTCAACCCGCATGACGATCTGAGGATCCTGTTTGACAGACCCGATCGTCCCCAGGTCAACCCGATCGGAAAATCCCGTCGTCCGCAGCGCTTCTCCATGTGTTTTCTGTAATACGCCGGCCCCGATACGAGGGATCACAAAGAAAATGGCAAGCGTCAGACCAACTGTCATGACGGCGATTCCGTTCGTCAACCAGAAAAATCGTTGAGTGGTCCTGCTCGGGAATGTTGCGTGACAGGCTGCCATGCTCGTAGGTGTAATGACAGCAGAGGCTTCGACCGTTTCCTGGGTCAAGTGATACAGCAAGAGTGTCCAGACCGCCCCGAGCAGGTACAGCAGAAAAATCGGCAGATACCACGCATCGGTTGTGAGTGCAGCGGACGCCAGGATTGCCATGAGGCTAATGGCATAGAGATGCCGATAATCACACCGATGTTGAAGGGTGAGTAGTTTGATGCCCAGTAACATGACCAAGAAATGGATACCAGCCGGGAGCAGATCTTGTGATACCACCGTCAGATCGATCAGAAATATGACAAAGGCGCCGATCAATAGAACGTTCCAAATGGCTGGGGAGACAGTGACCTGTGCCATCGCTCGCTGAATAACAGAAATCCCTGCCGCGTCACACAATTTGACGATGAGGATGATGGTCGTAGGAAGGGCGATCCAGAGAGGGACACTTTGCGCAAACACCAGTCCGCTGAACGCGATGAGAGCGAGGAGGACCGAGCTGAGCCTAAAGGCTTGATCAAAAGGCATGGGTTAACTCTTCAAGTTGCTCCGCGTGGAGCACTCGATCGGCCTGTACCGTGCTAGTAGATATCCCCTGCTCGGACCAGGGAACAACCGCCACCGTGTAGCCTCGATCGGTGTCGGGAGGGAGCGACAGGTACTCGCCACCATGGTTGAAATCACTGATATCAGGCGGATGCCGTTCGCAAATCGCCAACAGGCGTAGCATCGCAAAGAGATGGGCGGATCCGGATCCGAGCCCCGAGTCCTCCTTCCCAACGATCAGTCGCACGGGGTAAGCGCGTTCAGTCAGTTGCCAGAGGAGCGATGCGACGAATGTCACGCTTCGTTCGAATAGCGGTTCGCTTTCGTCGGGAGCCACGATCGAAAGAATGACCAAGATGCGTCGCTGATCTTCCGCTTCGGTTTCCCGTACGATGAGCTGGGATGTGCGAGCCGTTGTCATCCAATGAATGGATCGCGAGTCATCGCCAGGCTGATAGAGGCGTAAGTTGTAGAGTTGGGTCCCATGTCCTCGTCGGGAGAGAGACTCTCCTTGTCCTTCGCTGACCAATTCATCCATGAATCGCAGGGCGAGTGGTTTGATGGGAGGACTGACAAGCAGATGCGCTTCCGTGGCGTAAAACCCTTTCTTGAGAAATAACCCAAATGGAAATAGCGTCTGCGCCCGGATGCCCTCAAACCGAATCCAGCCTCGTTTTGTCGCCAGTAGTGGATAGGACAGGAGCATCGAGCTCTGTGCGGGGAGTAGGTGAATGGCGAGTCCTCGGTCGACATCCTGGCCTTCGACAACATCGAGCACACGCAGGGAAAAGCTGGGCAGGTGCCGATGCCGGTTGCTGACTGAAAGCGTGAGAGTGGTCGGCTCATTGGCCATGATGAGATCGGGCACATGCCGGCGGATTTCCAATCGGCGAAGACAATGCTCGGAGAGCAGTCCGGATATCACGATCAGGCTGAGCATCATCGCCAACAGTAAGTAGAATAGATTATTGCCGGTGTTAATGGCGGCGAGCCCGATCCCGAACGTAAACAGAAGAAACCTGGTCCCTTCGGGCGTAAGACGAATCGACCGCCGACGGGACAGGCCTCGCAGAGACGAGAAGACCGAAGAGACGTGGAGGTCCAGGAGTGCCTGCATCACGCATACACCTCATCCAATTGGCAAATAGCAGGATGCTGAAAAAGACCGTCCGGCAAGGCCGCAGCGAATGAAGGCCCGAGGCGTACCCTCGAGGTACGTTGAGGACCTGAGCGATGCGAGAACGAAGCTGGCGGGCTTTTTCAGCATCCTGCTAGACGGGGACGGAAACGGTCTCAACTATATCGAGAACCATGCGTTCGGCCTGTTCGAAACTCTGGGTCCGCATCCCATGGGTCCGATTCAGCATGACACGGTGGGACAGCACGATCGGCGCGAGTTCCTTGATGTCGTCGGGAAGGCAATAGTCGCGTCCCCGGACGACCGCCAATGCCTTGGCAGCCTTGCTCAGCGCGAGCGCTCCACGGGTACTCACGCCCAGAGAAAGAAGTTCACTCTGACGGGTTGCTTGCACAATCGCCAGTAGATAGTCCGTCAAGCTCTCTTCCATATGCACCTGATCGACGCAAGCCTGTAATGCCAAAACTTCGTGAGCCGTCAACACCGCTTCCAATGCTTCGGCCGGATGCAACGAATGGGGGCGATCGAGTACCTTTCGCTCTTCCTCGAGCGAGGGGTACCCGATGGAGAGGCGCATCAGAAACCGGTCGAGTTGAGATTCCGGAAGGGGAAATGTCCCATGGTATTCGGCAGGGTTCTGCGTCGCGATGACCATAAAAGGCTGCTCAAGCGGATGGGTCTGATTATCGACAGAAATCTGTGCCTCGCTCATCGCTTCCAGAAGACTGCTCTGAGTCTTCGGCGTGGTGCGATTGATCTCGTCGGCCAGTACAACATTGGCAAATATTGGACCCGGTATGAACTCGAACCCCTGTTTTTGCCGATTGAACATCGAGACGCCGACGATGTCGGAGGGCAAGAGATCGCTGGTGAATTGAATGCGCTTGAACGAACAGTCGAGTGACCTGGCCAAACTATGTGCCAACGTGGTTTTACCGACCCCCGGCACATCTTCGAGCAGCAGATGGCCTCGAGCCAGAAGACAGACCACCGCCATTTCAATTACATGGGCCTTCCCCTTGATGACCAGCCCAATATTGTCCTGGATCGCCCGGATGGTGTGAACTGAGCTCATGTTGTGATTAGTGGTCCTGGTGTTTCAGGCGTGAAGAGTAGTCTGACACGATCGAAGTCTAACAAAGGGTCTGGAGACGGTCAATTTTCACGTGAGTTTTTGCATCGACCAGTCTGGAACCGGTGACGCGCAAGGATTTGCGGCGGCGGGCTGCTCTGTACCGGGCTATTCCGGCACGAGGATCAGCATCCAAGGAGGGGTCTCCTCGACCATGTCAGAAAACCGCCGGGCGGTACTACTGGATGGGATTCCTGGGAGGACGGCTCCGCGGCGGATCTGAACGGAACGGAAACGATAGGTCGGGCCCTGCATCGGGAGAAGAGGGAGCACGCGTGGAATCTGTCTGCGTAACGGGCTGCAATCTGACAGGTTCAGGGTCTCGCCTTGCGTAAGGCTCGAGAGCCGCTCGAAGACCCCGCCGAAAATCGTCGGGAGATTCGCTGCGGTGAAGGGCTGATTGTCCGGTCGATAGCGGGCCTCGTCAAGAAGTTGCGCGAGGATTTCCCAGAACACCTGGGTATCCACGGCTCCAAGGACACAGAACAGGCTGCGGCGCGACAACAAGTCGAGCAAAGCCAGAGGGCCTCGAATCTCAAACTTCCAGGGAGGAAAGAGCAATGCACGGTCCCCATGCTGAACCTCCAGAGCCTGTTCGCCTGCATATTGGGTCTTCCGGAAGGTGCCTTTGGTTCGATGGAGCTCTTGCGTGACGATCTGATCGGACAATCTGGTCGGTTCGTAGGCAAATGTGGGGGTCGCGGGAGCCCAGCAGGTTGCGATGGTATAGCGCGGTGCCAGCTTCCCGGCTTGATCCAGGTTACCCAGATCAAACATGTCGTGGTTTCCAAAGAATTGAAACGAGAGCCCGGTCCGGGACCGCAGGCCATTGAGTCGCTCCCGTTCCGGATGGAGTGGGCCGCCCAGCTGTGAGCCTGGCTGAAGGCGATCAAGGGCATGGAGAATCAACTCGCGCTGTCGCTGTTGAAGGGGAACGACATATTGCTCAACCAGTTCAGTGGCAAACGAGAGGTCGCCAGCGCCCACATCGAGCAGGGACGCCACATCCGCATCGAGCAACAAGTCAAATGGATTACCGTGGGAATGAACGAATGCTTCAATTTCATCGCTCCGAAGGGAACTCATTGGCCATTGGGACGTCGGACCCTCAACAACACCGAGCCATACACACAAAGCCCGAACGGCTTTTGTCGGAGGTAGGCCTGTGAGTTCCTTCAGTCGGGGGCCGGGAAGATCCTGAATCCGTGCGGCTTCCGCATTTCCCAGCGCCACGGTAATGGCGTCGCGAATGGTGGCAGACAGATCGGCACGATGGGCCTCCTCAATCAACCGTTTCAACGTCGCCGTGAGCCGGCTCGCCTCAACAAGTTTGCGTGAGGCCTCCCACTCCTTCTCTCGTTCCTGCAAGAGCTGTGTGACCTGTGAACGAAAGTCTGCAAGGACCTGTGCGGTGGAATTCATGAGTCGGTTGGTGCGAGGTTCGTGTTGGTAGATCAGTCGATGTTCAGCCAGCGAATGTCTGTCAGCATAACGACCTGGGCCATGAGCGTCAAGGATCACGTCTTGCCGCATCGCGAGACCTATGTTAGGTAGAGATCATGCGTAACACTGCTGGACCGTTCGCAAGGCACGCGATCTTTGCTATGTGCCAACTGCTATTGGTCGTTGGGACCTTGTGGGGCTCCGTGGCCTGCACGAGTGGAGGCGGAGCGGTATCTTCAATCTCCTCGCGCGATCACCACCGTACTCCGTTCCAGGAATGGCAGATCATCGACACGGCGACGGGGCAACCGGTCTCCCTCGACCAATGGACCTCGCTGTTGCTGCAGCAGGACATCATTTATCTGGGCGAAGAACATCACAATCGTTTTCACATTGATGCAGCAATACAACTTTTACGGGAACTGAAAGCGGAAGGGCGCATGCCGGTCCTGGCCATGGAAATGTTCGGCTGGGACGGCCAAGCAGCATTGGATCAGTATCTTTCCGGTTCCGAACCGACCAGACAGGCATTCCTCGAGGCTGTCAGATGGAGGCAAAACTGGGGCGGTTCTTACGAAGACTATGAACCGCTGGTCCTGTTGGCAAAGGAGCAACATTGGACGGTTCGGGCCATGAATCCCCCAAAGGCCTTAGTCCGAAGCGTCGCCCAACAGGGATTGGCTCAGGCACAATCTGATCCGGTCATGACGGAATGGGGCATGAAGGACGAAGCCATCGTCGATGATCCTGTCTACCGAGCCCGCATTCTCGAACAACTCCAGGCCTGTCATGGCGGCGGGAACGATAGCCTCTATCAAACAATGTATGAAGCCTCCATGGTCCGAGATGAAGCAATGGCTAAGACTTTAGTCAGTCGCCTCAACCAGATTCGCGCAGGAACTGATGTGATGACCGGACCGCTGGTGAGCTATACAGGAGGCGGACATATTCAGTATAACCTTCCGGTTCCGAAACGAGTGGTCCGCCGCCTGATTGATCCAGTCCGCCAGGTGAGCATCTACATGACATCGTTTGAGGTGGGGCGTATCGAGGAGCTACAAGAGATGATCCGGGAAAAGATTGCCGATTATCTCTGGCTGACCCCTGTCAGTAGCCAGGGGCCGCCCCGCCGATGCCGATAGAAACATGAGTCGTGAGAGGTGCCGAACACTTCGAAGTGATTGCCTCTTACCTGTATCTATAAAGGAGACGTGATGTCTGATAAGCCGGTGATTGCCCAGCGAACTCCCTGCACGTTAGAGGTCGGTCCGGGAACCGTCTATTGGTGTCGATGTGGCCGCTCAAAGACACAACCGTTTTGCGATGGATCCCATACGGGGACTGACTTCTCACCCATGGAAGTCCATTTCGAAGAAAAAAAACGGGTCTCGCTCTGTGGCTGTAAACACACAAAGAAGCCGCCTTTCTGCGACGGCTCCCACTCGAAAATTTGATGAGTCGCCATTCATCTGGCGTGAGACTGTTCTAGCCGACTTTGGAGGATGACTCGTTAGATGACTCCGGAGGATCTCGAGGCATCATGACTGCCGGTGAAAATCCGACGAACTCTTGACAGTTTAGTCGACCCGTCTCAGACTACGCGGGAACATCAGTTGGAGTCGTTCGCGATTGGGAACACAGCGCATGCGAAATAAGATCCCCTGCTCTGCTGAGCGGTTAAGCCTCCTAGATCCTCCCATGATCCAGGCAGTGGTCGATCGCAATGCCTTTCACATCGGCAGCCAATACCTCTCCGAGAATCGTGTTCGGATTGTCGAGGCCGATGACGCGCAGATTTTGTCCGCCGTCATTGGAAACTCCGGCCTCTACGAGCAAACGATCCGTCTCAAGGAAGGGCATCTCATTTCCAAATGCAGCTGTTCACTGCCTGAAGAGCCCATGTGCCGCCATTGCATCGCGGTTCTGCTGGAGTATCATCGGTGGGCACAGCCAAGGAACGGTCAACAAAAGAAGACGAAGCCATCCGCAGCCCCGCAGCCGACACAGGCCCCTCCGACTAACAACGGTGCATCTACACCAACCCCCTCGACGTCGACAGACTTTAAGCTGGGCGAGGTGATGGCCTTCATCGAATGGCTCCAGCCTACAATCAAGGCGTTGGAGCGAGGCCAACCGTTGCCTGATTCGACAAAACTCAGTGGTGAACTGGCTCCCTGGACTCACGCCATTCGCAATTTGGAGGAGCGCCGCCGCGAGAGTGAGGATGTGCGAATCAACTTGGAATCCGATATGCGGGACCGAGAGGCCTATGTCGGACGCTTGACGCAACAGCTGCAAGCCTCCATGGAAGAAATCAAGGCTACCCAAGCTAGCACTCAAAGTCTGCAACAAGAACTTACCGCTTGCAAGGAGATGCTGGCGAAGGTTTCTGAGGTGGCATCCGAAGTTGGGAGTTATGACAGTCAACTGAAGTCTCTGGCAGGTGAGGTCTTATCAAAAGGGGCACAGCTCGACAAGCTGGCCAATTCATTCAGGGAAGTCTCCACGGCATTAAAAGCGCTGACCAAGCCCTCCGGCACCTCCTAGCCCATACCGTTTTGCATCCTTTCCGATTCTCTACCCTCGTTACCAACACCATTGCGATTGGCCAGCCGATTTCAGTATAATACGGCCCTTGTTCGTCTAATTGATGAAGGGAGGGTCGAGTGATGAAAAAGATCGGCGCAGAGGTTTTCGCAGCGGCTGGCATGGTCTTATTGACTGGTGTCACCTATGTTTTAGCAAACGAACCGCACGGTGAGGGCGCACCAGACTATAGCGGTGTGACCAGCATCTATTACACATTGATCGGGCTGATCCTCGCCTATGGCTTCTACGACTCCTTCCTCAAGAAGTCCTAGGCCATACACAGATCACTTGAGTTCGGTCCCTGCCCGATGAAATTTTTATTGGGCAGGGACTTTTCTCCCCCCTGCTTTCCTCTTCATGAGCCCCAGTCACTGGTCCCGCTGGAGTAATGGCTCAAGCGCTGGGAATATTTTCTCAACAATTACGCGATAGCCCTCTCCCGTCGGATGAATACCGTCTGCTTGATTGAGCAGCGAGGAGCCTGCCACACCATCGAGAAAGAATGGAATCATCGTGAGGTGATATTGATTCGCCAGTGCGCGATAGAGCGCCTCGAACTCGGCCGTGTACACCAAGCCATAATTGGGAGGGAGTTTCATCCCGGCTAACACAACCGTGACCGACGACTGTTGAAGCTGCTGAACGATCCGCTCAAGATTGTTCTTCGTCTCTTGAAGACTGAGGCCACGAAGCCCGTCATTGGCGCCTAACTCTACAATGACGATTGCAGGCTGGCTCTTCAGGACCCAGGGTACCCTCCTCAGTCCGCCGGCCGTCGTTTCTCCACTGACTCCCGCATTGATGACCCGATAGGGATAACCAACCACGTCGAGCTTCTGCTGTAGTTGGGCGGGGTAGGATTCATGCTGCGCCACACCTAAGCCGGCCGTCAGGCTGTTGCCGAAGGCGACAATTCTTGGCCATTCGGCAGAGATTTGGGCCTTCGGTCGACCAGGCTGCGCCGTCACGTCAGTTCCCAGCTGTTGTCCAACGCCTTCGCGAGGAACACTTGGAGAGGGAGGAGAGGGTGCATTGGCTCGGTCACAGCTGGGGAGAACGATGAGGGAGAGGCAGAATAATAGTTTTGCGAGCAGCCATAAGTGACACATATTTATTGAGTATAATATAGGCTTTGTATAGACGATACAGTAGGAGCCTGAGAACATGATCACACTCGATCACCTCACGATGCGCTTGGCCGGCGGTGGTCATCAGATCACGATCCTCGATGACATCACCGTCGCAATCCCGGACAAGCAACGCGTGGCGATCATCGGTCCATCGGGAAGCGGCAAATCCACGTTGCTCGGCCTCATCGCGGGGCTGGACCAGCCAACGTCCGGATCCATCACGATAGACGGAGTCGAGATCTCGACAATGCGAGAGAACGCCTTGGCACGATATCGCCGCGATCACATCGGCTATATCTTTCAATCCTTTCACCTCATTCCCACCCTCACAGCCCTGGAAAATGTCCTGGTGCCATTAGAGCTGGCCGGGATACGTGGAGCGCAGGCTCGTGCCACAGACCTATTAGGGGCTGTTGGTCTTGCAGATCGTTTGTCTCATTATCCCGTCCAACTGTCGGGAGGCGAACAGCAACGGGTGGCTGTAGCCAGGGCGTTCGCCTGTCGTCCACCGATTCTGTTAGCGGACGAACCAACAGGCAACTTGGATTCGGCCACAGGGCAACACATCATGAGTCTGCTCCTGTCGCTCCATCGCGATTTCGGCACCACCCTCGTCCTCGTCACGCATGATCGAGCCATGGCCTCCTCAATGGAACGAATCATTGCGTTGCGCGACGGTCGCATCGAGTCCGATTGTCTCAATGTCTCAGAGCCTTCGGTCGCAGGGTCACCGCAGTGAACCCCTTCATCTTCAGCATGGCCTGGCGGGAAACCAGAGGCGCCTGGCGCCACTTTCTGTATTTCTTCGCATGCATTGCGATTGGCGTCGGAGCCTTGGTCGGGGTATCGTTGTTTGGCATGAACGTCGATCGCGCCGTCACGAAAGAAGCGCGCGGCCTACTAGGTGGCGATCTCGAGATTCGCCTGACACATCCCCTGAGTCTTGCCGGGCAGGCAGTGCTGGACTCGTTGGGCGAACGAAACATGGTCTTCACCCATGTGAGTGAACTCATCGCGATGGCTGCGCGCACCTCTCAACCGCCCTCCGGCGCCCAATCGACTCAGATCATCGAACTCAAAGCCATCGAATCGGCCTATCCCCTGTACGG
>VFKF01000416.1 GCA_009885705.1 Nitrospira sp.
CGAAGGACGCTTCGGTATGGCGGAAGAAACCGGCCACATGTTGAACGAGGCGATCGTCCGCGGAGCCCACGATCGCGAGGGGCTCGGCGAATCGGTCGGCCACTACATCAACCGGCGCCGGGATCATTCACGATTTCGAATTAGCGCTCATGGGACATACCTCCGAGGAAGTCGACGCAGAGATCGACGCAGGACGCTTCGGAATGGCGGAAGAAACCGGCCGCATGTTAAACGAGGCGATCGTCCGCGGGGCCCACGATCGCGAGGGACTCGGCGAATCGGTCGGCCACTACATCAACCGGCGCCAGGGGCAGTTTCCCAACCGCGAGACAAGCATCCTCGCGACCGGAGCGAAGCTCGGAATTCCCGTCACCGTCCATGTGGCGATTGGGACCGACATCATCCATATGCATCCTTCCGCAGACGGAGCCGCCATTGGCGCAACGTCGCTCCTGGACTTTCGACGGCTTGCAGCCGTCGTGTCGGGCATGGAGGGAGGCGTCTATCTCAATCTCGGCTCCGCCGTCATTTTGCCGGAAGTCTTCCTCAAAGCGGTGTCCCTGGGACGTAATCTGGGTCATGATCTGACCAACATTACGACCGTGAACATGGACTTCCTCGCGCACTACCGCCCGCTTACCAACGTGGTACGGCGACCGACCCAGAAGGGCGGAAAGGGCTACTCCCTCATCGGCCACCACGAAATCATGGTGCCGTTGCTCGCTGCGGCCGTGCACGAAGAATTGGGGTAACCCCCGTCCTATGGCTCCACGCCAAGCCCCTCCAGTGACCTCGCAGCAGCTGACCCAGATGTGGGTCGATCTCAATAACCGCTACTTCACCGGCCTGCTGCCTCCGATCGAGCTCGTCTGGAGCCGTCGACTGACCTCCTCGGTCGGTATGTTCGTGAGTCGTCGAGGCCCGAAGCCACGGTTGGATCAGGAGGGTCTTCGCCCTCCCATCACCCGCGAAATTCGGCTCTCTCTTCCCTTGCTCCAACAGGTCGTCCAGACAAGCGACTATGGGGAGCAGGAGATCGTGAATACGCTCGCGCACGAAATGATTCATCAATGGCAGTTCGACATCCTCAAGCGGCGGCCCAATCATCGACAGGATTTTCTCCGCAAGATGGCCGAAATGAATCGAGACGGAACCCTGGCGATCACCATCTACCATTCGTTGCAGAAGGAAGTGCTCGCGCTGACGCGGTTCGCCTGGCGCTGCCGGCAATGCGGCAGGCTATACCAACGACAACGACGGACGATTCAACCGCGGCGGCACCATTGCGGTATCTGCCGCGGAGCGCTACAAGAATTGCGGCCAGTGAGTCAGCCCCAGCTTGAGACACCGACGGCGCCGCCAACACCAGCTCCCACGCTCACGCTCTTGCAGCGGATTCAACTATCGTTTAGGTTCTAAGCAGGATGCTCAAACAATTCGCCAACACAAAGACCGTGAAGCGTTCCTCGTGAAACGTATCTCGTGTGAGGACGGAGCTGATAGCGTATGGCTTATAGCTGATGGCTCGGAAAAATCACCGTCTGTTGGAAGAGAAGTTGATCATTGGTTTCGGCAGCTCCAGCTCTGACTCCTAGCCATACGCTATAGGCTATACGCTCTTTTCTTCGGACGAGAGACGAACGACGCTTCCCGAACGACGTACCGGAGATGATCCATGCGCTGGTCCCGTCAAATTCTCTTCGGAGACGTGGATGCCATGTTCGCCTCAGCCGCCGTCCTGGCAGATCCAAGTCTTTCTGGCAAACCAGTCGCCGTCGGTGGTTCCTCTCCCCGAGGCATCATCGCAGCCGCCAGTTATGCCGCTCGTGCGTTCGGCGTCCGCTCGGCCATGCCGACCGGCGAAGCCAAACGTCTCTGCCCCGACCTCATTCTTGTCCCCCCGGATCGTCCGCTCTATCAACGGCTGCATGAACAGATGCAGGCCGTCATCAACCGCCTGCTCCCCGTCACCGAATGGACGAGCATCGATGAGTTCTACGCGGAGACGACGGACATGCAGTCGCTCTATCCCGATCCGTCCCGCCTGGGCCAATGCGTGAAAGACGCGATTTTCGAGGCGACGGGGCTTCGTTGCACGGTCGCAC
>VFKF01000455.1 GCA_009885705.1 Nitrospira sp.
ACGATGGGGGGGAGGTAGCGAATGACGGCATATAAAAGCGGCACGAGGACCAGAATGGTATAGATCCTGCGCGGATCAAACCGTGACGCTGCTGTGCGTGCTGGTTCAGCCTGCTGTTGGCTGACGGTTTTGTACTCCTGCATGGGAAGGTTGAGATCGACCACTATGACGAAATAGCGCTGAGGACTCGACCGAATCGACGCTCACGTCGTTGGTATTCCAGCAAGGCTAGTAAGAGTTCGCGGCGACGGAAGTCGGGCCACAGTGTTGGCGTAAAATAGAGCTCGGTGTAGGCGAGTTGCCAGAGGAGAAAGTTACTGATTCGCGTTTCCCCGCTGGTGCGAACTAATAAGTCCGGATCGGGCAAATCATGTGTGTAGAGGTATTGTTGGATACGGGATTCGTCCACATCATCCGGCTGCAGCTTTCCTCCTTGGGCTTCGTGGAGGAGCTCACGCACAGCATCTACAATCTCTGTGCGTCCACCGTAGCTGAGCGCAACTGTGAGATGGAGTTTGTCGAGATGGGCGGTTTCCTGTTCGGCGGCCCGGACCCATTGGAGTGCGGAGGCTGGAAGGGAATCGAGACGTCCGATTGTGCGTAATCGGACACCCTGTTCAATGAGTTTCGAGCGTTCCGTTGAAAGGTAGTATTCAAGTAAGCCCATGAGTGAGGAGATTTCCTGGATGGGACGCTTCCAATTCTCCTGTGAAAACGCATAAATGGTCAGGGCGTGGATGCCCAGCTCCAAGCAGGCCGTGATCATTTCGCGGACGGATTTGATCCCTTCCCGATGCCCGGCAATGCGAGGGAGGTTTCGCAGTTCTGCCCAACGGCCATTGCCATCCATAATGATGGCAACGTGCTTGGGTAGGAGGTCTGGTTCAAGTCTTGTGGCAAGCTCTTCCAAGGAGAGCTGATCTATGGCTGATGAGTCTTTCGTGTCCATAAGCGTGCAGTCAGCAAAGATCCTTTAGCGCAAGAATGTACGGCTAGGCCGGCAAAGTCTACTGGTGAGGGAGAAGAATGTCAAACGAATTTTAGTAAAAGTCCTGTAAAAGCGACGAGTTGGATCAATTATCGTTGCGCCTATTGAAAGCGATCAGTTATACTTCCCCGTCTACTTGATGGTTAACGGTTGTGGGGGCTCGCAAACCATGGGTGAACTTGTTCAGTTGACGTCTTTCGGTCTGACCGAAGGCGAGGTGCTTGGGGCGCTTGGGCGGGTCAAAGTTCGCGATGTCGACTATGCCGACCTCTACTTTGAGTCCTGCGTATCTGAGTCAGTTTCAATGGAGGAGTCTCTCGTTAAGCGAGCGACAAAGAGTGTGTCTCAGGGCGTGGGGGTGAGGGCAACAGCGGGAGAAAAAACCGGCTTTGCCTATTCCGATGAACTGACGAAGAAGGATCTTGAGCTGGCAGCCGATACGGCGCGCTACATTGCCAATTCGCCAAGCGGGGCCCAGGCCGTGTCAGTGCCTGTCCGCCAACGACCAACACGCGACCTCTACCCGGTTGAACGGGCCCAGGCCGAAGTGGCGACAGCGGACCGCGTGTCCCTCTTGAATGCCATCGATGCCGAGGCGCGCCGCTATGACCCGCGCATCAAGAATGTGATGGCCTCGTTTAATACGGAATATAAGGTGGTTGTGGTCGCCACCTCCGATGGCACATTGATCGGGGATGTGCAGCCACTATCACGGTTGCAGGTCACCTGTATTGCCGAAGAGAACGGGCAACGCCAAGCCGGCTCGTTCGGCGGAGGGGGCCGTGTCGGATTCGAGTTTTACCACGAGGGAGACCGGCATCTGCGGTTTGCTCGTGAAGCGGCTCGTGAAGCCATTCTCAATCTGTCCGCCGTCGACGCGCCGGCCGGTGTCATGCCGGTCGTGCTGGGCGGAGGCTGGCCCGGGATTCTGTTGCACGAAGCCATCGGCCATGGTCTGGAAGCGGACTTCAATCGGAAGAAGACCTCAGCCTTTTCGAACCTCCTCGGTAAACGAGTGGCTTCCGATATCTGCACGATCGTCGATGATGGAACCTTGCCGGGCCGTCGCGGCTCGCTCAATATGGACGATGAAGGAACCCCGACCGGTCGCACGGTACTCATTGAGAACGGGATCTTGCGCGGCTACATCACCGACAAACTCAATGCGCGGCTGATGGGTATTCCTCTCACCGGCAACGGACGGCGTGAGAGTTATCAAAGTGTGGTCTTGCCGCGCATGACCAATACGTTCATGTTAGCCGGGACGTCAGACCCCGAAGAGATTATCCGCTCGGTCGATCGCGGCCTCTATGCCGTGTCGTTCGGTGGCGGGCAGGTAGACATCACCAACGGGAAGTTCGTCTTTTCGGCCAGCGAAGCCTACTTGATCGAGGGTGGAAAGATTACGAGACCGGTCAAGGGTGCCACATTGATCGGCAGTGGACCGGAGATTCTCACCAAGGTCTCGATGGTCGGGCACGATCTCAAGCTCGACGAGGGCATTGGTACATGCGGCAAGGAAGGGCAGTCCGTGCCGGTCGGTGTCGGTCTGCCGACCATTCGAATCGATGAGATCACCGTGGGCGGGACACAGCGATGAACCAGGCGATACAACAGCGGGACGGGTATAGTCAGCTTGCCATGGATCTCTTGGCCAAGGCGAAGGCCAGCGGCGCGACGGAAGCGGACATTATTATTGCCGACGGCGAAACATTTTCAGTGCAGGTCCGGCTGGGTGCCGTCGATCGTCTCACGAAAGCGCGGGAGAAGCATCTCGGGCTACGTGTCTTTGTCGGGAAACGCTCTGCCAGTACCTCGACGTCTGATTTTTCAGCGGACTCCTTGAGCCAGCTTGTGGCCGAAACTTGTATTTTGGCGAAGGCCGTCGTGGAAGATCCGGTATCCGGGCTGCCGGCTGCGGATCAGATGGCGGGAGAGAGGCCGGATTTAGATCTCTACGATTCAACCAGACTTAATACGGAGCAGCAGATCGATTTAGCGAAGCGGGTAGAGGCTGCCGCCATGTCTTCGGACGAGCGGGTGACGAACTCTGAAGGGGGCGACTTCGATTCTTCCTCCGGGCGTGTGGTGTTGGCCAATAGTCACGGGTTCCTGGGTGAGTATCAGAGCTCCAGCTTTTCCATGGCGGCATCGCCTGTCGCGACCGATCCGGAGACCGGAGCCATGCAGCGCGATTCTTGGTATGCCGTGCAGCGAAAGTTTGCCAAGTTGGATTCCCCTGAAGCGGTGGGACTGGAAGCGGCGCGGCGGACGGTCAGAAAGCTCGGGGCAAGGAAGGTGGCGACCCAACGGGCTCCTGTCATTTTCGATGCGGAGATGGCCGGAAGTCTCATGGGGAATCTCTGCAGCGCGGTGTCCGGCTACTCGCTCTATAAAGGGGCGTCGTTTTTGGCAGGGCAATTGGACAAGCCCCTGGCTCCTGAGTATGTGACGGTCTATGACGACGGGCGAGTGGTCGGAGGACTGGGCTCTCGACCGTTCGACGGCGAAGGCCTCCCGACCAGAAAGACGACCGTGGTGGAGCGAGGGGTGCTGAAGAGTTACTTGCTCGATACCTATTCCGGACGGAAGCTTGGCATGGCCTCGACCGGCAACGCTTCCCGCAGCGTCGGTGAGAATCCGTCGGTCGGTCCAACGAATTTTTATCTCGCGCCAGGGACGAAGACGGCGCAAGAGATCATCAAGACGGTGAAGCAGGGGCTCTATGTCACAGACCTCATCGGTTTCGGGATCAATATGGTGACCGGCGATTATTCACGGGGCGCGGCCGGGTTCTGGATCGAGGGGGGCGAGTTGGCATACCCAGTCGAAGAGATTACGATTGCGGGTAACTTAAAAGAGATGTTTGCAGGAATCGAGATGATCGGCAACGATCTCGTGTTCCGTGGGCGCATTGCCAGTCCGACGATCAAGATCGGTGAGATGACGATCGCTGGGAGTTGAGGGCAAGGAGGACAGATATGAGGAGAGAGATGTTGAGATCAATGTGGGCGTTGATGGGGCTGCTGATGCTTCCGGCGTCAACCTTTGCCGGAGATTTTCGCGTGACGAGCGCCACGCTCAAAGAGCAGGGCACCATCGGCAATGAACAGGTCTTTAACGGGTTCGGCTGCATGGGCAGCAATGTGTCGCCGGATCTGAAGTGGGAGCAGGCGCCGAAGGATGCCAAGAGTTTTGCCGTGACGGTCTATGATCCTGACGCTCCGACGGGAAGCGGCTGGTGGCATTGGGTGATCTTCAACATTCCCCCGAGCGTGACGTCTCTCCCCGCCGGTGCAGGCCAATCGGACGGCAGCAGCGCACCGCAGGGCGCAATGCAGAGTGTCACCGATTTCGGTCAGCCTGGATACGGCGGTCCCTGCCCTCCGCAAGGCGATAAGCCCCATCGATATACTTTTACGGTTTATGCCTTGAAAGTGGATCAGCTCCCGCTCAAGAAAGAGGCGTCCGGCGCGATGGTGGGCTACTTTCTGAATCAGAATGCGTTAGGCAAAGCCACCCTCACCGCCACCTATGGACGATGAATTGTCAGACAACCGGTCGCCTGAAACAGTGACTAAAGGAACCACGCACCATGCCGCTTGATGCCGAACTTGGAAAGACGATGCTCCAGTTGATTACGTCGCGATACGACGACCGGCATTGGCGCAAGAAGATCGAAAAGACGCTGGGTTTGCCGCAGTCAGGTGTCGGGGATCCTGCGCAACAGCAGATCTTTATGTATCTTAAGATCGGGCTCAAGGCCTATAAATCGCGCCGCGCCGATCCGGATTCCTGGATCGTCGGAGGGTATGCGACGAAAGAGATTATCGACCGGGCGAAGTTCCAGCCCCAGGTGGTCGGTCCCGATATTACGAAGGATGAGGTCTCGTTTCTTGGCACCGATCCAGGGAAAGAGATCGATGAATCCTGGTTGGACGAGATGGTCGTGTCCTGGTTCGATGTGCCGGAGGAAGAAAAGCCGGTCGAAGAAGAAGG
>VFKF01000332.1 GCA_009885705.1 Nitrospira sp.
CATCACACCGGCCGCGTTACGCCATCTGGGTGAGCGGGGGTACGATCCGGTCTATGGAGCGAGGCCTTTGAAGCGCTTGATCCAACAGGAATTGGAAACCCCGATGGCGCGTCAATTGATCAAGGGCGAGTTGCGCGACGGAGATACGGCGACCGTGGATCTGAAAGATCAGCACATCGTGATCGTGCCGACGGTCGTGGGATAAGATTCGCCGTCGGCATTACCCGAGGACGACGGATCCCCCCTTCAGATCCTGAGTCGTGCCGGTGGCGCGAAGCTTGTCGATTTTCCATTCGGTGGGAGAGACTTCGAATAGATGGCCTTTAATCGTATGGAATGACCCCTTCGTGAAGGCCACCAGGTCCGGCGTTTTGAGCTCCATCTTGAGGATAACGGCTTCCGAGGCCAGATGTGTGAGCAGCAGACTCTTCGGGGTCCTGCTCACTTCGTAGGCTCGTTTTTCATTGATCATCAAGGTGCTATCGTTCAGCTTCGCCGTCACTTTCCCATTCGCATCGAACAACGCAAAATTCACGAGTAATGCACCCGTGGCCGGTTTCAAGGCGATCTGAATCTGAGGGATTCCTTCGACTTCAATCGTGCCGTCGGTGTTGCGATACAGGTTCGAACCTACTTCCACGTCCATGTCTGGCCTCATTTCACTTCAATGTGAGTACGAATCGGTTATGACTTCTTAATTCGATCCAGGATTAATGCGAGACAGCCTCCGAGCAGTCCTCCTCCCATGATGGTCGTCAGCAGCTCGACTAACTTCAGCTCCCACACCGATCCCTGTGCCTGCATGACCTCGCGAATGCCGCCTTGCAGGAGGATCACGGAGAGCGCCATGGTCGAGCCGACCACAAACCACCAAAGAAACACTTTCAGGGTCGATACCATCTCTACCTCAGAAATCCATTCGACGGTCGAGACTGCGATATTGAATCGCCTCGGCCAGATGTACAGGTTCAATCGTATCAGAACCGGCGAGATCGGCAATGGTCCTCGCCACACGCACGATACGCCCATGGGCTCGAGCGGACAATCCGAGCTTCGTCAATGCCTGCTCCAGAAGCTCCTGAGCCGGAGCCGCCAAGCCACAATACCGCTTCAGGAGCCGCGGCTTCAACTGGGCATTTGTGTGAATCCCATCCTGACGATACCGGTGGAGCTGCCGATCACGTGCCGCCAGGACGCGCGATCGAATCGTGGCGGAACTTTCAGGGATAGGACCTTGCTCGTGCAGGTCGCGCACGGAGACCGGGGGAACTTCAATATGCATGTCGATTCTGTCTTGAAGCGGCCCCGATAATTTGGCTCGATAGCGGCGGATTTGCTGCGGGCTGCAGACACATTCACGCGTACGATCCCCATAGTAGCCACAGGGACAGGGATTCATCGCCGCGATCAACATGAAATGAGCCGGGTAGCGAAGCGAGCCACTGGCCCTGGTCAAGGTCACATGCCCGTCTTCCAGAGGTTGTCGTAATCCGTCTAAAACGGGACGCCGAAACTCGGGCGATTCGTCCAAAAACAACACACCATTATGGGCGAGGGATACTTCTCCAGGCCGTGGGATGGTCCCGCCTCCGATGAGTCCGGCATCGGAAATACTATGGTGTGGTGCGCGAAAGGGACGGACGGTCAGCAGCGGACGATCGGCCGTCAATTGTCCCGATATGCTATGGACACGAGTCGTCTCGATCGCTTCCTCCTGCTCCATGAGGGGGAGAATCGTCGGGAGTCGTTTGGCTAACATGGTCTTGCCGGAACCGGGAGGCCCTACCATCAAGAGATTGTGACCTCCAGCCGCAGCAATCTCCAGAGCACGCTTGGCGTGATCCTGCCCCTTCACATCGCCATAGTCGTCATCCTCCGCAGGACGCATGGCAAAGAACCGGTCCCGGTCTACCTGGACCGGAGTCAGCGCAACCGTACCGTTGAGAAATCCCACAGCCTCGGGGAGTGTGTGGAGTGGATAGGCCATGACGCCCTGCACCATCGCGGCCTCTTGGCTGTTTTCAGCCGGCACGAGCAGCCGATGGGTGGACCGACAGGCGACCCCAATGGATAAGGCACCGGTAATGGCCTTGATCTGTCCGTCCAGCGAGAGCTCACCGACACAGACGCAGCCTCGGACATGCTCGGCCGGGATCACTTCTTCCGCGACAAGAATCCCAATGGCAATCGCCAGGTCGAGCCCGGACCCTTCCTTCTTGATACCGGCAGGAGCGAGATTGACGGTGATTTTCTTGGCGGGAAAATGAAAACCCGTATTCTTCAGCGCAGATCGAACCCGGTCACGGCTCTCTCTGACGGTGGCATCTGGAAGACCGACGACCGAGAATTGTGGAAGCCCTCCGGCAATATCGACTTCCACATCGATCAGATGTGCATCGATCCCGACGAGTGCCGCACTCAGTACCTTGGCAAGCATGGATCACTCCGGTGCAAGACGGAAGGCTGATGGATTATAGAAACCCTCTCCCTCTGTTTCAATCGAAACTACAAGGGGCCACGGAATATGGTTTCATTTCCCTTGTCGCAGCGATGTACATCTCGGCGCTAGCACCCCTCCCTGCCCTTCTGTATACTTCGCCCATGTGCGTCCCACCCTATTCGTCCGTACGATCCCGCTTAGTCAC
>VFKF01000557.1 GCA_009885705.1 Nitrospira sp.
CCCACTCGTTGTCGTACCAGGCCGTCACCTTGACCATCCGCTTGTCGATGACCATCGTGAGCGGGGCATCGAGTGTGGCCGAATGGGGATCGCCCTTCTGGTCGATCGAGACGATGGGATCTTCAGAGTAATGCAGGATATCTTTCATCGGGCCGTTTGCCGCTTTCCGGAAGGCCGCATTGACAGACGCGAGATCGCAGTCTTTTTCGGTTTCGACGGTCAAATCCACCAGCGAGACGTTCGGCGTGGGGACGCGGATCGCGAGTCCATCGATCTTGCCCTTGAGCTGCGGCAGCACGAGATGCAGCGCCTTCGCCGCGCCGGTGCTGGTCGGGATCATCGACATGCCGGCTGCGCGCCCGCGCCGCAAGTCTTTGTGGGGCAGGTCGAGCAATTGCTGGTCGTTGGTGTAGGAATGGATCGTGGTCATGACGCCATGTTTGATGCCGAAATTATCCAAGAGCACCTTGGCCATGGGGGCCAGACAGTTGGTCGTGCAGGAGGCGTTGGAGATGATGTGGTGCACCTTCGGATCGTAGGCGTCGTCGTTGACGCCCAGCACGAGGGTCACATCGGGGTTGGACGACGGCGCGGAAATGATGACGTGTTTGGCTCCGGCCGCGAGATGTTTCCCCGCGCCTTCGCGGTCGGTAAAACGCCCGGTCGATTCAATGACGATATCGACTCCCAGATCCTTCCAGGGCAGGTCTTTGGGGTCCTTCATCGCCAGCACCTTAATGGGCTTGCCGTCGACGAAAATCTGATCGTCTTTGGCCTCGACGTGTCCCTGTAACGTCCCGTGGACCGAGTCGTACTTCAAGAGGTAGGCGAGCGTCTTCGCATCTGTGAGGTCGTTAATTGCGACAATGTGTAGGCTGGGATCACCGAGTGATGCCCGCAGGACGTTCCGTCCGATTCGCCCAAATCCATTGATCCCGATCCGAATAGCCATGACGAGTAGTTCCTCAATAAAAATGGGCCGGTCCCATCACCGGCCACAATGATGGCGATAGTATCGACCACCCTAGGCCTTGTCAAGCCATACCAAAGCGGTAACTCCGCGCAGGATCACGGAAGTTTCGTTGTCAGTTGGACCGGGTGTTAGTCGAGTGGCGGCAAGGTTCCCGGACCGCTGCCTTGCGTCTCTGTCTCTGGGTTCGTTAGAGTTCGTCGATCCCAGCTTGAAACGTGCTCCCAGAGGTGCCAGTGAATCTCTTCGAACAAACGACGAAGGTCTTAGAGTGGCCGAGATTGCTCGAGGCCCTTGCCGGTCACGCCCGCTCGACCATGGGGGCGGCGCGTTGTCGTGTGCTCGAATTGGCCGGCGATCTAGAGGATGCTGTCCGGCGCCAACAGGAAACGACAGAGATGGGGCGGCTGCAGGATGCTGGCGATGGTTTGCCGCCCTTGATGTTTCCGGATATTCGGGATCCACTCGCCCGGGCTCAAAAAGGGGCGGCGCTGGAGCTCCTCGAACTCCGGGACTGTGCCATCGTGCTGGAGCTGTTGGAGGAGAGCGGCCGGTTTATCCTGCGGCACCAGCAGGATGCTCCTGCGTTGGGCTCTGTTGGGCAAGCCCTGCAATCGGCAGGGGAGCTGCGCTCCGTAAAAAACGCGCTGGATGCAGCCATCCACCAGGACGGTTCGATGAAAGAGTCGGCGACGCCGGAGTTGCGGCGCTTGACCCATCAGGCGCATGCGCTCAAACAGCAGATCAGGCATCAAGTGGATCAGATGCTTCATTCGCGCCGTTTCGAGGAGATTCTCCAAGAACAGTATTTTGCCCAGCGCGAAGGCCGCTATGTCATCCCGGTGAAAACCGATATGCGGGGGCGGGTGCCGGGGATCGTGCATGACGTGTCAGCCAGCGGGGCCACGGTCTTTATCGAGCCGCGCGAACTGGTCGAGCTGAATAATTCCATCAAAGTGGCGGATCTTGAGATCGAACGGGAGGTGCGGCGTATCCTCCGTGATCTGTCTTCCCTCGTTGCCGCACAAGCCGAGCTCATGCTGGCAGGGCTTGAGGCGTTGGCCTTGTTGGACGGGATTGCCGCGAGGGCCTCGTTCGGTCGTCAGCTCAAGGCCCATCCCGTCGGGCTCAACGACGAAGGGCGCGTGACGCTGCTGCAGGCCAGGCATCCCCTGCTTGTGTTGTCGAAAGGGGAGGTCGTCGCCAACGATATTCTCTTGGATGAATCGATCCAGGTGCTCGTCATTTCCGGTCCCAATACAGGCGGCAAGACTGTGACGCTCAAGATCGTCGGGCTCTTTGCCTTGATGGTTCGGGCTGGATTGCATCTGCCCTGTGACGCGGAATCCGAGATGGCCTTCTTTCCCGATGTCTATGCCGATATCGGCGACGCCCAAGATCTGGCCCGCGACCTGTCCAGCTTTTCCGCTCATATGATCCAAATGATTCAGTTGCTTGATGAGGCAGACCGTCAGCGCAGCGGCATCGGAGAGTCCGAACCTCGGCAATGGTTGGTCCTCCTCGATGAACCGGTCACCTCGACCGATCCGACAGAAGGCGCGGCCCTGGCAGAAGCCTTACTCTGCCGGCTGGCCACGTTAGGCATGAAAGTCGTGGCGACTACCCACTATGGATCGCTGAAGACCTTGGCCCACACAGTATCGGGCTTTGCGAATGCCAGCGTCGAGTTTGACGTCGCAACGCTTTCACCCACCTATCGGCTCTTCATGGGGGTGCCGGGGGGA
>VFKF01000406.1 GCA_009885705.1 Nitrospira sp.
AAGGAAGAACCGGTGCTGTATGTCTCCGGAGAGGAATCTCCGAGGCAGATCAAGATGCGGGGGCAGCGGCTCGGCATCGAACATCCGAATCTGCTCATCCTGGCGGAAACGTCCCTCGAACAGATCCTCAAGGCCGTGCAGGAGATCCAGCCTGCTGCCGTGGTCGTCGACTCGATTCAAACGGTCTATACGGAGCAGATTACGTCCGCACCAGGCAGCATCAGCCAGGTGCAGGAGGTTGCGGGACAGTTGATGTGGTACGCGAAGCGCAGCAATGTGCCGGTGTTCATCATCGGGCATGTTACCAAAGAAGGCGCGATTGCCGGGCCGCGGTTGTTGGAGCACATCGTCGACACGGTGCTCTATTTCGAAGGGGACAAGGGCCATAGCTTTCGGATCCTCCGCGCGGTGAAGAATCGTTTTGGCTCGACCAACGAGATCGGCGTGTTCGAAATGAAAGACACGGGGCTGGAGGAAGTCACCAATCCCTCCGAGTTGTTTCTGGCGGAACGGTCGCAGCGCACGACTGGATCGGTGGTGGTCTCGAGCCTCGAAGGGTCGCGGCCGATTCTGGTCGAATTGCAAGCCTTGGTGTCGTCCACGAGTTATGCGATGCCGAAACGCATGGCGAACGGGGTGGAACAGAATCGAGTGTCGCTCCTGCTTGCGGTCATGGAGAAACGGCTGGGTATGCATCTCTCCGGACAGGACGTCTATGTCAACGTCGTCGGGGGGATGCATATCGACGAGCCAGCCATCGATTTGGGGATCGTGGCGGCGGTCACCTCGAGTTTGCGGGAAGTGCCGATTGAGCCGGGTCTGTTGGTATTGGGGGAAGTGGGTCTCGGCGGTGAAGTGCGCGCGATTAGTCAGGCGGAAATGCGGATTCGTGAAGCGGCAAAAATGGGATTCACCCGTTGCTTGTTGCCGGAGCGGAACTTGGCCAAGCTGGAGCCGATCGACGGGATCGAATTGATCGGGATCAAGGAAGTGGGAGAGGCGTTAGATGTGGTGCTGGCATAAAAGTGGAACAGATGGGCGCGCCCTTGCGCAAGCGCACCGAGTAGGGTCACACCCGCCGACTCCCGTTACCCCAAGGCGTATCGATTACCTCGTCGGCTGCGCTCGTTGGACGAACAGCGTCGAGACTGAACTGAGAGGCCTATTCACGCGAGGAGCCGGTGCCAGATCAGAGAAGCGCGGGCGTCGCTGGGAGTTGTTGCTACTCTGCTGCCTCATCGTCCCCCTGCTTTCCAACTGCGCGTCTGTCCCGCCGCGCGAGGAGCTTGGGCTCAAGCAGGCGACGGTGGAGGAGTTGACGGCGGTACTGAGCCAGCGGGAAGCCGCGATTCAGACGATGAAGGGTCTCTTCAGCGCGAAGGTACGGGGCGGGATCATTCCGATCGCGTCACGGATAGAGGGAGCCTTGTATTATCGTCGCCCGGACGCCATGCGCCTGCGCGGATTCACCGCGATCGGCAGCGAACTCTTCGAATTCGTGCAGACGGGCGATCAGTATACGTTGCGGTTGCCGACGATGCGCCGTGTGCTCTCCGGTAGTCCCTCCGATATGAGCGAGATGGGCAAGCTGGCCAGGCCTTTTCAATTGAGTGTCTGGGCGATGGGTGGCCTGTTGGGTACCGGTACGATCGCGAAGGACGAGACGGCTGTCCTGGTGTCTGACGGGGATCGTGACCGGCTGGATGTGTCCGGGCCTTCTTCCAACGGCGTACAAGTCATACGCCGGCGGCTCTGGTTTGAACGGCAGACATGGCTCGTTGTGCGGGAAGATCGGCTCACGGAGTCCGGTGCCGTGGAAGCCACGATTCAGTACGAGGACTTCCGTGCGATCGGCGAGGGTGACGCGACGAGTGGGGCAAGCGCAGGGCGGTTGCTGCGACCCTTTAAGATTTCGTTGGAAGATGGGAACGGAAAAGGAAGTGTACAGGTCACGTTTCACGAGATGATTCCGAATCAGCCGGTGACTGAATCCGACCTCCCTCAGGTTTCGCTTCGATGAAAGTCCTAGCGGTCGAAACGGCAACATCCTGGCAGAGCGTGGCGATTCTCGAAGACTCGCGCGTCCTGGCCTGTCACGAGCAGGATGCGGCCGGGTCGCATGCCAAACTGCTGTTGCCGACGATCGATCGATTGTTTCGTGAGACGGGTCTCTCCCTCAAGCAATTGGACGGGCTGGTGGTGTCGATCGGTCCTGGGTCCTTTACGGGACTTCGCGTCGGCCTGGCGACGCTCCTCGGGTTCCGGACGATCAGTCAGCTGCCGTTGGCGGTCGTGCCGACACTTGAAGGCCTGGCCTGGAGTCTGAGAGGTCGCTCGGCGCTCCTCTGTCCTGTGCTCAATAGTCGGCGAGGAGAACTCTACTGGGCACAGTTTCGCTGGACCGGCGAGGGTCGGCTGGAACGAGTGGTCCCGGAGCAGGTGGGCACGCCTGTCATGTTGGGGCGCAGCCTCACAGAGTCGGCGCTCCTCTTTGGAGAAGGCTGGACGACGGAAGCCCCGGCTATTCGTGTCTCGCTATCTCAGACAATTACGGTGACTGAAGCGCCTGAGGCTGCCATGAAACCTTCGGCTGTCTCGATTGGATTGGCGGGCATCGAGCGGCTCCGGCGCGGTGAACGGGCAGGAATCGGTATCAGTCCGCTCTATGTACAGCGCACCGCAGCGGAACTGAAGTATGAGGAATCAGGCGGCATCTCGCCGGTGGCACTCCGGCAGGAGCGCGTCGCGAAAAAAATGACAGCGCGTGCGTCGGCGGTACGGGCTCAGTCGAGTGATCGGCGGGCGGCGCGAGGAAAAGGGAAGAGCGGGTTGTGACGATGCGGCTTGGTGAGCAGGGTGAATGGGTGATCGAGCCGGCAACCGTCGAGGCGCTGCCGGACATTCTCCACATTGAAGAAGCTTGCTTCTCGGCCCCCTGGACGCGCAAAATGTTGGAGGCCGAACTGAGCGGTAACCCTTTTGCGCATTTTCTGTTGGCCAAGCAGGTCACGTCCGGCGAAAGCGGTTCCGCTTCGATTATCGGATATCTCTGTTTTTGGGTCGTCTTTGAGGAAGTACGGCTGATGAACCTGGCGGTCATCGAGTCGATGCGGCACAAAGGCATTGCACGAGCCTTGGTGTCACGGGCGTTAGAGCTTGGGGCTGCACAGACGGCCTCGCGCGCCCTGCTTGAAGTGCGGGCCTCGAACCAGGCCGCGCAGGCACTCTACCGAAGTCTTGGATTTCGCGACGTGTCGACCCGGCCAACCTACTACAGCAATCCCATAGAAGATGCGTTACTGATGGAACTGAATCCGATTGTGTCGGCGCCTATCCCATTGGCGCACGAGTCCGGTCATGAGGGGGGACATACCAGGCCGCTGTAGTCATTTCATAACCAGGAGGTGCGACATGCTGACAGACAGTATGATTGCGGAGCAACTGCGCCGGTCCAGCCACGAATTTCGTACCGTGGAAGAGGCTCACCATCGGTTAGACCTGGAATTGATCGATTTGCAAAAGCGGCATGTCCTGACTCCTGCCGAGGAGCAATCGAAGAAGCATCTGCAAAAAGAGAAATTGGCGAAGAAAGATAAGATGGCTGAGCTGATGCGTGTCTATCGAGAACACGATTTGCAGGCCGCTCCACGTTGAGGAGCATCGTTGTGGGGCTGAGATCAGCCAGCAACCGGAACCGGAGTCATGGCACAGATCCTCAATCCCCTGGCCGCACATATCCAGACGATCAAGAAGCGGTTGATCATCATCGGGGCCACGATGCTCGTGGCCCTGATGGTGTCCTTTGCCTTTTCCAGCGAGATGGTCGCCTGGTTGAATCGTCCCTTTCCCAACCAGCTGGTGTTCTACGGACCGACGGAAGCCCTGTTCGCCTCGATTAAAGTGTCCTTTCTGGCGGCACTCCTGGCGAGCCTGCCGGTCATCTTCTATCAATGCTGGAAGTTTATTGAACCGGCGCTGCTCCCCAAGGAGCAGCGCTGGGGCTTTCCGCTGTTCGCGCTGGCCGGGGCGCTCTTTGCGCTCGGATTGGTGTTTTGCAATCTCGTCATCCTCCCGCTGGTCATCGATTTTTTCGTCAGTTTCGGCATGGATCACGACGTCACCCCGCTCTTGAGCGTCGGGACCTACATCGACTTCAACGTGAAGTTTCTGCTGATCTTCGGCTGTGCCTTTGAGTTGCCCTTGGTGCTGACCATCCTGGCGAGGCTCGGCGTGGTGACCGGAGCGACCCTTGCGAAGTACCGGAAGCATGCGATCATGGCCGCGTTGATCCTGTCGGCCGTCGTCACGCCCGATGCGACCCTCTTTACCATGCTCTTGATGGCGGTACCCTTGATGGTGTTGTATGAGATAGGCATTCTTGGCGCCAGGATCTTCGGACGGGGAGGCCCGACCGAAGTCAGCTTGCCGCTGGATCCTGATTTGCCGATAGGGCCGGCCGGGCAGCGGGTCCGATAGAAGCTGGTAAGGGGATAAGGGGTAACGGGGTAGGGGATAGATGAATCTTCGGGTGCGGATTATACCTCC
>VFKF01000335.1 GCA_009885705.1 Nitrospira sp.
AGTTAGTTTACTGTCTAGTCATGATCAAGCTCAATATTCATGAGGCGAAGACCCATCTCTCGAAGTATCTGGCGCAGCTCAAGGCTGGGGAGCAGATTCTGTTATGTAAGCGCAACCAGCCTGTGGCGCAGATCACTGCGCTGCCTGACGTTCCGACGCGTCCTCGACCCATCGGATTAGCCAAGGGAGTGTTCTCCGTCCCGCGTTCGTTTTTCGAGGTGCTTCCCGATGAACTGCTTGATGTCTTCGAGGGCCGGTCAGCGTGAGGGTGCTCCTCGACACCTGCGCCTTCTTGTGGATTATTGCGGGTGCGAAGGAATTGTCTCCGTCAGCCGCGCGGGTGTTTGCCGATCCTTCCAATGAGATCTTGCTCAGCGTGGTGTCGGTATGGGAGCTCTCCGTCAAACATTCCCTGGGGAAACTGCCTCTGCCGGCGTCTCTCGATCGATTCGTCCTGGAGCAGCGGGAGCAGCATGGCATCACGGTGCTGCCGCTCGACGAGCGCGCCATCTTTCATCTCCATAAACTCCCCGCACTGCATCGCGATCCGTTCGACCGGATGCTGATTTGCCAGGCCATCGAGCATGACTGTCTGTTGCTGACTCCCGATCCTCTCATCGCGCAATATCCCTTGAGAACCCAGTGGTAAGGCATGAAAGTTTCGAGTTTCAGGTTTCAGGTTTCGAGTTCTGAGGGCGCTCCCTCCGAAAACTAGAAACTAGAAACTAGAAACTCGAAACACGAAACGAGCAACCTGCATCGAGTAACTTGTCCATCCTCACCGTGCGCTTGAACCTGATTTCTCATCGTAGTACCATTGCCGCAGTCGGGTATGACTGGAGGACACGATGAAACTACTCTCACTGAAAGTGCCGGATGCACTAGACCATCGGCTGACTCATGCGGCGACTTGCCGTAAGAGCACCAAGTCCGAGCTCGTTCGTGAAGCGCTGGATGCGTTTCTTGCAGAAACCGGAGGTGAACTGGCCGGATCGGCCTTTGTCTTGGCCAAAGACCTCGCTGGTTGCATTGCAGGGCCCTCGGACTTGTCGGTTAATCCTGCCCATCTGAAGCAGTTCGGCCGCCCACCTCTGCGCAAGCGAAAGTCTACTCGGTGACCGCTCCAATTTTGCTGGATGCCGGTCCGTTGGTTGCGTTTCTCAATCGCCGGGACCGGCATCATGAGTGGGCAGTGTCTCAATGGGCTGGCGCGAGTCCCCCGTTTCTGACGTGCGAGGCCGTGTTGGCAGAAGCCTGCTTTTTGCTTCGTCGATCGTCAGGGGGAAGCCAGGCCGTGATGCAATTGCTTGCTCGTGGGATTGTGTCGGCACCGTTTTGCCTGGAAGACGAAACATCCGCCGTTTCGAAACTGCTCTTTCGATATGCTTCGGTGCCCATGTCGTTGGCCGATGGCTGTCTCGTTCGAATGGCCGAACAATACCCCTCCGCCATCGTGATGACACTGGACCGCGATTTTCGAATCTATCGCAAGCACGGGAGGCAGGTCATTCCCGTCCAGATGCCGGACGCGTGCTAACGCCAGCCGGATAGACCGAATCAGCCAAGTCTGCCTTCTGCGTCTTGACCTCAGCTGCTAGGCAATCGTTGCCGCTGCTGTGATCCCTCCATGGTTTGAGCTGCTCTGACCAGTCTTTTTCTCGGTTCCCCGGTGACGGGCAAACACGTCACGTTTCGAGTTTCTTGTTACGGGTTACGAGTGGGTGAGGGAATGTCCCTCCGAAAACTAGAAACTAGAAACTAGAAACACGAAACCAGACACGTCCATTTCCCCCCGCTAGCCAGATAGATCAGACACACGCTTCCCCTCGCTTTCCCGCTCGGCAGATTGTGCCCATCGCGTGCAAGTCAAGAATCGACAGCAACTAACCGATAAAGACTCGACAGCCTGTAGTGCTGGGTCTGTGGTCACCCCCGATGCATGAGGGGGCATTGTCGCAGCGGTGGTCAGGTTGTGCTCGCTGTTCGCCCCATTTGGAGATCGCCGGCTATGGAATACGACATTTCACCCAAGGAGTTCGAACAGTTTCGCGCGCTCATTTATCAGGAGTGCGGCATCAGTTTGAATGACAGCAAAAAAACTCTGCTCGTGTCCCGGCTGTCCAAACGGTTGCGGATGCTGGAACTGGATTCGTTTCAAGCCTATTACGATCGGGTTGCAGGTGAGACGGACGGGGAGGAGTTCACACTGCTCCTGGACCTCGTCTCGACGAACAAAACCGATTTCTTCCGTGAACCCAAGCATTTTGACTTTCTTCGTGAACAGATTCTCCCCACGCTCCAATCAACCCGGCGTGTCCGCATCTGGTCGTCGGCATCGTCGTCCGGCGAGGAGCCCTATACCATTGCGATGACATTGCGCGATAGCGTGCCGGATCCTGAACGATGGGATTGTAAAATTCTGGCGTCGGATATTTCGACGCGCGTATTGGCCAAGGCCGCGTCGGGCATCTATGAAGCCGACCGTGTGCGGGATCTGCCGCCGGACCTCGTGGAGCGGCATTTTCTCAAAGGCAAGGGGGAACGTGCCGGCATGATCAAGGTGAAACCGCACCTGATCGAGATGGTTCGGTACCGGCGGATCAACTTGATGGACGACACCTTTCCCATCAAAGGCCACCTGGATCTGATCTTCTGCCGCAACGTGATGATCTATTTCGACCGGCCGACGCAGACGAAATTAGTGAATAAGTTTCATCGGTATCTGAAGCCTGGAGGCTTTCTCTTCATCGGCCATTCTGAAAACATCCAGAGCCTCGACCAGCCTTTCAAGGCGGTGGCGCCGACGATCTATCGGAAGGAAATGTGAGGCGGAGTCAAGTTTCAAGTTTCTCGTTTCGGGTTGTAGTTTGGCGTTGTCGTTCCTGCTTCCAAAACGTAGAGTGTCAGCCGCAACCCGGAATGGTTCCGGGATGACACGGTGGAGGGGACACGATGCCGACCTTTACACGGTTCGAAGATATGGAGGCGTGGCGGCAAGCGAGAGTGTTGTGTCAAGAGATCTATTACGTTTCTGGCCAGGGATCATTCGTGAAGGATTTCGGGTTGCGTGATCAGATTCGCAGAGCGAGCGTTTCTATTATGTCGAATATTGCCGAGGGATTTGAACGAAGTGGAACGGGAGAAATCATACAGTTTTTAGCAATTGCCAAAGGGTCTGCCGGCGAGATGCGAAGCCAACTGTATATCGCTCTCGATCAAGGCTATCTGGATCAAGGGGAGTTCGCTCGGCTTGCTAGCTTGGCGAGCGATTCGGGCAAGATGATCGCGGGACTTATGATGTATTTGAGAAAATCAGGAATTAAGGGAACGAAGTATAAGAGCTCTCAAACATGAAACCTGAAACGTGCAACTCGAAACCAAGCTCCGATCCGTTCGCCCATGTCAGGCGGATGCACGACAACCGTTTTCCGTACGAGATTGCGGCCATCCTGCCCGGAGAATTTTTCGTGAGTGCCGAGCCGATGATCGTCTATACCGTCCTAGGTTCCTGCATCTCGGCTTGCATCCGCGACCCGGTGGCCGGTGTCGGGGGCATGAACCACTTCATGTTGCCGGCTCCGAACGAGCACCAATCCGGGGATGCCTGGGGCGGAGAGTCGACGCGGTACGGCTCCTTTGCCATGGAAAGTCTGATCAATGAAATCTTGAATCGGGGAGGGCTCCGCCAGCGGCTGGAAGTGAAACTCTTCGGGGGCGGAAAGATTTACGAGGGCAATATCGATGTCGGCGCGAACAATGCCTCGTGGGTGCTGCAATACTTGAAAACCGAAGGGCTTGTGGCGCAGACGAGCGATCTCGGCGATGTGTTTCCGCGGAAAGTCTATTACTTCATCGACTCGGGCCGCGTGATGATGAAGAAAATCCAACGGGTCAAGAACGAAACGATCGTCGCCCGTGAACAGCAATATCAGCAGCAGTTGGTGCATGAGCGGGAAGCCAGCGATGTCACGTTGTTCTGATTGTACGGTGTCAGCCATCAGCTTTCAGCTGTCAGTTCCGGAGCTGACTGCTGACTGCTGAGAGCTAAACGCTCGTTTAAGGAGACTTATGGCCAAGATTCGAGTCCTGACCGTCGACGATTCGGCGCTGATGCGGCAAGTGCTGGCAGAGCTGTTATCCAGAGACTCCGGCATCGAAGTCATCGGGTCGGCGCCCGATCCGTTCATCGCGCGGGAGAAGATTAAAGCGCTGAATCCGGACGTGATTACGCTGGACGTCGAAATGCCCAAGATGGATGGGCTGACCTTCCTTGAGAAATTGATG
>VFKF01000206.1 GCA_009885705.1 Nitrospira sp.
CAGCTTTACATTCAAATACTTGCCCAATATAATCCGAGAGTTTTACACGCATGTTGCCGTAGGTGACACCTGTGCGCTCAGCGCGTCGGTCTCTCACGTCCGCAACCTCCTTTGCGCCCTCAGTGCCTGCTCCCGCTATGTCCGGAGTATGGTCGGGGCACAGGTGTACGGTGCGCAGTCACAGCTCAACGTCGGATTGTCCAAGATGAGGTTGTCATTGTCGTTTTCTGCCTATCGGATTCAGATCCAGTGAGGAGTGCTTGCTGTTCATGTGGACCTCGCTGGTTCCTTGTCATGATACTGATCGCCCTGGTCTGTGGTCTGTTGCCAATGCATGCGGTCGCAGTGGAGCCTGCCGGGGTCAAAGTGACGGCAATTGAGATTCGAGGGAACAAGCGGATCGAGTTGCCGGCGATTGCCGGCCGATTGACGCTGAAGCCCGGCGATCCCTACACCCCTGAGAATGTTCGTGGGCAAATTAAAATTCTGTACGAAACCGGGTTCTTCGAAGACGTCCAGATGGAGACGGAATCGGGGAAGGGCGGGGTGGCTCTGGCCTTTCTGGTTCGTGAGAAGCCCTTTATCACCGAGATCGTGTTCGATGGCAATCAAGAGCTCAGCGACGATAAGTTGAAAGAGAAGATCACGATCAAGAGCCAGGCCTTTCTCGATCAGCTCCAGGCCAAAGAGAGCGCGGAGAAGATTCGTCTGACCTATCAAGAGGACGGCTACTTCAATGCTCGGGTGACCCCGATCGTGCAGACCTTGGATGAAGACCGGAAGCGCCTGACGTTTTTTGTGAAAGAGGGGGACAAGGCGCGTATCAAGACGGTGGTATTCGACGGCCTGCATGCGGCGACGAAAGACGAGATGTTCAAGGTGATGGCGACGCGGGAATGGATTCCCTGGCACGGGCTGTTTTCGCAGTTGAAGTTGCCGTCGTTTCTCTCGGATGCCGGCGTCTTGAAGCGGGAAGAAATGAATAACGATGTCGAGCGGATCAAAGAGGTCTTGCTCAACAAAGGTTATTTGAACGCGCAAGCCGGGCTGCCGACGGTGGAGCTGAGCGACGACAAGAAGTGGTTCGTCGTGACGTATGCGGTGATGGAGGGAGAGCCGTTCACCATTGGCGAAATCGGATTCCGCGGGAATACGGTATTCGAAGATCCTGAGCTCCGTCAGGGGCTCAAGATGAAGGAGGGAGAGATCTTTCAGCGCCAGAAAATCCGCGACGAGATCACTCGCTTAAACGATCTCTATGGAAGTAAAGGGTATGCCTTTGCCGATGTCTCACCCAGTGTGACACCGAATGTAGAGGAGCGGACCGCAACCATCATCCTGACCATCAAGGAAGGGGAGATGATGCGGATTCGTCAAATCAACATCAATGGAAACGATAAAACGAAAGACAATGTCATTCGCCGTGAAATTCGCGTCGACGAACAGGACGTGATCGATACCCCATCCTTGAAGCGGAGCTTTCAGCGGCTCAACAACTTGAACTTTTTCGAGACGGTGGAAATTCTTCCGGCGCAGGTGGCCGCGGATAAGGTCGACCTGAACGTCCGCGTGAAAGAAAAGCCGACCGGCCAGTTCAGCGTCGGCGGCGGATTCAGTACCTTGGACAAGTTGGTCGCGATCGCCGATATTACGGAAGGGAATCTCGGCGGGAATGGCTGGATGGGGCGAATCCGCGGCCAGTTGGGCCAGCAACGGACCTTGGGGTTAGTGACGTTTCGGAATCCCTATTTAGAAGATTCCTTGACCTCAATGCAGTTGGACGTCTATCGCAGCATGACCAACTACATCACCTATTTCGAGAAAAAAGCCGGCGCTAGTATCACGTTCGGTCGATGGCTCTCTGAATATGCGACAGGGAGTATCAGCCTCTTTGCGGAGCAGCTGAATTTCAGCGATCCACAGGAAGGAATTTGTCCAGATCTGTTTCCTCTTGTCTGCGGCCAGCTTGGAAATCAGACGACGACCGGGTTCCGGACCTCGCTGGCTCGTGACACGAGAGACTACTATTTGGATCCCCGTACCGGTTGGCGCGCCTCCGTGGGCTTCGATTTGGGGACGCCCTACCTGGGCGGGAGTAATAACTTCTATAAATATTCGTTGGACCTGATGAAATATACGCCGTTGCCGTTCGATACGCGGGTATCGGTCCATGCCCGCTATGGCGCTGCTGTCGGCATGGAGGGCAAGCCTATTCCGCTGACCGAGCGATATTTCGTCGGCGGTATCAATACGATGCGCGGCTTCGTGTTCGGGCAGGCGGGACCGGTGACGCTCAACAATTCGCTGCTTGGCGCCACCAAAGAGTTGATCGTCAATACCGATTTTATCTTTACGATTTCTGCCGATGCCAAACTCAACGGGGTGATCTTCTTTGACTATGGGAAAGGCTTTGACGACAATGAACCGCTTTCCTTTAAGTTGCGGAAATCCGCCGGTCTTGAAGGGCGCTGGATCTCACCGTTCGGGCCTCTCCGCGCCGCGTATGGGTTGAATCTTGAAGCCCGTGAGCGTGAACGTAAAGGCGTGTTCGAGTTTACGATCGGTTCGCTGTTCTAATGGGACAAGTCTATGACCATGAGCGAGGTAGCGGTGTGATGCAGGTTGACCATGTCTGTCGGACTCTGTTTTCTGCGGTGTGTCTTGCCATGGGCCTTGCTGTCGCCGGCTGCGCTGCCGGCGTGGCGAAGGTTGAGGGGAAGGTGGGCCTCGTCGATCCAGCCCGTGTCCTGAGCGAGACGAATGCGGGAAAGAAGGCCAAGGATTCCTTGAGTGCCTTCTCCAAAAATCGCCAGGCCTTGATCGAGCTGGAAGAAAAAGAGCTCCGCCGCATGGAAGAAGATTTCGGGCGGCAGGCCAGCGTATTGAGCGCGACGGCGAAACGGGAGCGCGAGGAGCAGTTTCGGCGCAGGATGGCGGAGTATCAGCAGAAAGCCGGAGACATGAACCGGGAGGTTCAAGAGAAGCAAAAAGACGTGCTCGAGGGATTCCGTGAGAAAGTGGAGCTTGTCGTAGGGAAAGTCTCCAAGCGCCTGGGGCTCCAGGTCGTCATGGATAAGGGAAAGGGTGGCCCCACCTTATATAGCGATGAAGGACTCGATATTACCGGTCAGGTGATCGAAGAATTTAACCGTGAATATCCGTAGCCGGCGTGAGGGGCGAGACTTGCGTGAATAGCGGGACGGGTGAGTGAGACATTGAGGAAAAGAGGAGGACTCTGATGACAGGAACGAGCGTGACCGGCCTAGTCAGTGCGGTGGGATTGTGGTTGATGATGGTGTCGCCGGGGTTGTCGGCTGATGCCGTGAAGGTTGGCGTGATGGATCAGCAAGCGGTCATCGAGCAGTCGAAGGCCGGCAAGCGGGCCTTAGAAGAGCTGAAGTCCTACTCGACGACCAGACAAAAAATCATCAATGCCGACGATC
>VFKF01000102.1 GCA_009885705.1 Nitrospira sp.
CATCGTCGCTCCCCAAGAGTCCTGTCCATTTCGTCAGCGTGCCACTAGTCATGAAGTCGATGGCATCGCGTGTGGCGCCGACCGGCACAGGGGTCAGGCCGCGGAACTTATGCACGACGTCGTTTTGGAGATACCGGCTAAACCGGTCCTGAGTGGGGCCAGCTCCGACCGTGAGATTGGTATTCCAGCCTTTGAACCGTTCCAGACGTTCCGTCCAGCTCAGCGACCAGAAGTTAAAACCAGCTGTTTGGCGCATGTCGTTATAGCGCTGGCCGGCTCCGTCGAACTCTGTGAAGCGATCGGTGGTGAAGCCGAGCGCGACGGTGCGGTCGTGATCGGGAAATGCGAGGGCTCCCCAGTGGGTGCTTTGCGCCGTCGCTTCCGCCCAACTTGGCTGAGTCCATCCGAGTAAGGCCAGGACAGAGAACGTAAGAGTCGCTACGATTCGTGTAAGACAATACATCATCCGCGCATCCTGCACGGAAGTGGGTTGGGGAGGCAACATTTTTTTGAGGCGCGCCACGATATGCTCGTCGATGTATCACTGCAGAGTAGCGAAGGCCTGTAGGGGTAGAACAAGAGGGCAATAGTGCCGCATCCCGTTAGAAATCGGTGAGCCGATCGTAGAGGTAGAGAAGGTCCAGCGTCATGCGGGCACCGAACGTTGGGCCGTAGTCCTTCTGGTTGATGGCATCGTTCCAGGTCTCAACCGTCACGGCTGAGTAGCGGAGTGCGACCGTCACGAACCGTTCATTGATGGAGATCCCGCGATCCCCTACGAACAGGCCTGAATCTGCGGTCAGCCCGATCTCGATCTCCCAAGGCACGTCGCAATCGTTGCGTCGGTAATTGCCGATTCCGACGGACAGCTGCCCGAGATAGGAATGGTTGGCAACTTGATGGAATGCGGCTCCGCTGAAGGGACGGCCATACCGGGCCAGCGCGGAGACGCGGACATAGTCGGACAGCAAGGGGCCGCTTCCCGGCAGAGATAATCGCCGTAAGCCCATTTGAACATAGGGCTCATAGTAGAGGGACCCTGCCGCTCCGCCTACTCCGTAGAAAAACACATCGTCGCTCCCCAAAAGCCCGGTCCATTTCGTCAACGTGCCGCTGGTCATGAAGTCGATCGCATCGCGCGTCGCACCGATCGGCACACGGGTTTGACCGGTGAGCCGATGCGCAAAGTCGTTCTGGATCACGCGGCGAATCTTGTCTTGTGTCGGACCTGCTCCAATCGTCAGGTTAGCATTCCAGCCTTTGAACTGTTCCAGTTGCTCCGTCCAGCTCAGCGCCCCAAAATTAAAACTATCCGTTTGGCGCATGTCGTTATAGCGCTGGCCCGACCCATTAAACTCCGTGAAGCTGTCGTTGGAGAATCCGAGCGTCAGGGTGCGGTCGTGATCGGG
>VFKF01000323.1 GCA_009885705.1 Nitrospira sp.
AAAATACTGATGCCCCCAACCACCAGAGGCCGCGAGACGGGCCGCCGGCTTGACTCACCGCCCCCTCGTCGATAGGATGCCTCGATGCAACGATTCCGGCTACTTGCGCTTCTCTATCTCCTCGTCCTGCCCTTCTCCGACTCAACCCACGCAGGGACTGATCCGGTGGTGCCGGGCCTCATCCCCATTACCATCCCCGGTGGCGCCATCATCCATGCGGAATTAGCCGACACGCCCCAAAAACGCGCCGAAGGGTTGATGTACCGCACGCACCTCGACGCCGATCGCGGCATGCTCTTCACGTTCCTACAGGCACAACCCTGGACCTTCTGGATGAAGAACACCAAGATCCCGCTCGATATTATTTGGATGAATGAAAAAAAACAGATCGTCTACATCGAACAGAATGTCCCGATCTGCACGAGAACGGACGACAGTTGCCCGCAATATCGCCCGAATGACGAATCGCTCTATGTCCTGGAACTCGCGGGAGGCCGAGCGGAGAGTTTGAAATTGCAGCGGGGGGCGAAGCTTCAGTTCAAGGTTCCATAACTGGCGAAGCGAGTCTATCTGGTTCATTTGGTCTGTCTGGTCTATCTGGTTGGTCTCCTGCAACCAAACAAACCAGATAGACCAAATAGACATCTGAACGAGACAGACGCTTAGGACCGTTCCTGCCAAGCCCGCATGCGCCTGGCCGTAATCACCCCATCGACCCGCTCAACCGCTTTCAGCACCTGATCGAGATGCTGAGTGCCTGAGACTTCCACGACGAAATCCAGCACGGCCTTCTGATCCTCTCGCGTCGTAATCTCGGCGCGGCTGATATTGGCATGACATTCCGCAATCGCGGAAGACACATTCGCCAGCACACCCGTCTTATCGACGGCCACAATAGACATTTTCACCGAATGCGTACCGGGCGTGGCCGAGTCCCATTCCACTTCCACCAGCCGTTCCTTATCGTAGTCCAGCGCCACAAGATTCGGACAATCGACGGCATGGATCGTCAACCCGCGGCCGCGAGTGATATAGCCGAGAATGCGATCGCCTGGCACGGGATGACAACAGCGCGACAACTGCATCAACAGATCGCGAGACCCCTTGACCTGCACGCCCGTGTCGTCGCTCTTTCCTCCCACGGCCTTGTGCGCAACGGGACGCTCCTGAACCGGCGCTTGCGCTCCGGGAGGAGGCGCCGTGAGTTTACCAATGACCTGCGATGTCGCCAGGCTGCCGAAGCCCACGGCGGCGGTCAATTCCTCGGTACTCTCGAAGCCAGACTGCCGAGCCACGTCCAACAGCTCCGCCGATTTGAACATCTGCGCCGGGGCCATCCCCTGACGGCGGAATTCAGACTCCAGCAAGCGGCGGCCGATCTCAACGCTCCGCTTCTGCTCTTCGAGTTTGATCCAATGTTTGATTTTGGTCTTCGCGCGCGAAGTGCGGACAAACTTCAGCCAGTCCTTGTGCGGTGTTTGCGTCGATGAGGTCAAAATTTCGACCATATCTCCGCTGGCTAGTTCATGCTTGAGGGGCACGATCTTTCCGTCCACCTTGGCGCCGACACAATGGTCTCCGACTTCGGTGTGAATCGCGAAGGCAAAATCGACAGGCGTCGATCCTTTCGGCAGTTCTTTCACGATCCCTTTGGGCGTGAACACATAGACCACATCGTGAAAGAGGTCGAGTTTCACCGAATCCATGAACTGCCTGTTATCCGCCAAGTCTTCGTGCCATTCGACAAACTGGTGGAGCCAGCCGAAGGCCTTACTGTCGCGATCGGCGACCTGCCCCTGCTCCTTATACTTCCAGTGCGCGGCGATGCCATGTTCGGCGATACGATGCATGTCCTCCGTGCGGATCTGGAATTCGACGTGCTCCCCTTTCGGACCGACCACCGTCGTATGCAGAGACTGATAGAGGTTGGATTTCGGAATCGCGATGTAGTCTTTGAAGCGCCCCGGCACAGGCCGCCAGAGCGAATGGATGACGCCGAGCAGGGCATAACAATTCATCTTCGTGTCGGTCACGATCCGCAGCGCCGTCAGGTCGTACACCTCTTCGAAGGTGATCGACTGCTTGTTCATCTTTTGATAGATGCCGTAGAGATGTTTGGGCCGTCCATAGACCTGCCCGGCCAATCCGTTCTCGTGCATGGCCTTCTGCATGAGTTGGCCGACTTCCTCAATGTATTGCTGCCGGTCTTCGTCGCGCTTCGCGACACGAACACGCAATACCTCATACACCTCCGGCTTCAAATGCTTGAGACAGAGATCCTCCAACTCGTTTTTGATCCACCCGATCCCAAGCCGATTGGCCAGTGGCGCATAGATCTCTAACGTCTCCTGGGCGATCTCCTGCCGCTTGGCCGGGCTGAGATGTTCCAAGGTGCGCATGTTGTGGAGCCGGTCGGCGAGCTTGATCAGGACGACCCGGATGTCGTCCGCCATCGAGAGCAGCATTTTGCGGAAATTCTCCGCCTGCTTTTCTTCATAACTCCGAAACGTGATCTTGCCGATCTTGGTCACCCCGTCGACCAGATGCACCACATCCTTCCCGAACTCCCGTTCGAGTTCGTCGGCCGTGGCGACCGTATCTTCCAGGGTATCGTGCAGGAGTCCCGCGACGATGGCGACCACATCCGTTTTGAGAGAAGAGAGCACACCGGCGACGGCGATGGGATGTTGCAGGTAGGGTTCTCCGGACCGCCGGAGCTGCCCTTCATGCGCTTTGGCAGAAAAGTTGTAGGCTTTGCGGACTAGGCCGAGGTCGGCATCGGCAGCATAACTTCTGATCCGATCCAGCAGCTGGTCGAGGTCTGTGACGGTTTCGTACACCATGGCTCACTCACTCCATCACACTCGGTCGAACATCGCGAATGCGGAGCTGAATCCGGTCACGGCCGTTCCAATGGTTCAGTTCAGGCGTGAAGGCCAGATCGACCGGGGTCCGAGACGGAATGCCCCGCTCCAGCAACGACTTCATCCCGAAGGCAATACTGTCGAACGGCATCGAGGTGCCTTGCCGCACCGTCATTTTCAAATGTTTCTCACCGACCGTGCGCGCATCCAGCACTTCAAGACGGGTCACGGCAAACGTCGGCTCGGGATTACCAGCCCCGAACGGATGCAGGGAGCCGATTTCCTGGAGCAACTGCAGATTCACATCGTTCAACCGCACCTCGGCATCGACGTTCAAGGTCGGAACCTTGGAGCCTTCATGGTTCCACCCGGCCACCACGCCGGAGAACTTCGCACGAAACTCGTCGATCCTGGATTCCTGAATCGTCACCCCCGCAGCGCTGGGATGCCCGCCGAACGCCTCCAACATCTCCCGGCAGGACGCCAATCCTTGATAGAGGTCGAACCCGCCGGTCGTCCGCGCCGACCCCTTGGCAATGCCCTGCTCATTGATGGCCATCACAATCGCCGGGCGCTGAAACCGATCGACCAAACGCGCCGCGACAATGCCAACCACCCCGAGATGCCAATGGCGAGAGGCCACGATCAAGGCAGGCGGCAGCTCTTGATCCGTCAGTGAAGCCAGCGCCTCCGCCATGATATCCACTTCGATGCGTTGCCGTTCCCGATTCAATTGCTCAAGCCGGTCGGCCAACTGCTGCGCCTCGGCCGGATTGTCGGTCGTCAACAACCGCACACCCAGCATGGCATCGTCCAATCGCCCTGCGGCATTGATGCGCGGCGCCAGCTTGAAGGCGATGGTTTCCGCCGTACAGTCCCGCGTCACCCCCGCCACCTGCTTCAACGCCCGAACCCCGCAACGCGCGCCACGAGACAACTGCACGAGCCCTTCGCGCACAAAATTTCGATTCTCATCGTGCAGAGGCACCACGTCGGCGACCGTCGCCAAGGCCACGAGGTCGAGCAACGATTCCAACGGCACTCCGGCGACTCCGTAGCGCAACTGATAGGCCTGCGCCACCTTGTAGGCCAGCGCGGCGGAACAGAGACCGCGAAACGGATAGAGGGCTCCGACTCGATGAGGATTCAACACCGCCACAGCTGGCGGCATCTGCTCATCGCTCTGGTGATGGTCGGTTACCACCACATCCATACCGAGCTGCGCCGCCAACGCGATTTCTTTATGTGAGGTCGTGCCGCAATCGGACGTCACCAAGAGCGAGATGCCTTCGTCGTGCAAACGCTGCACGGCGCCGATGTTGAGGCCATACCCTTCGCGGAGCCGATGTGGAACATAGGCGCGAACCTTGGCACCCAATCCGCCAAAGAACGACATGTAGACACTGGTCGCCGTAATGCCATCGACATCGTAGTCGCCGTAGAAACAAATCGGCTCCTGAGTCGTGACGGCGCGATGGAGCCGCTCGACCGCCTGCTCCATATCGGGAATTAAAAACGGATCGTGCGGTGATTGCAGCGACATCCACGACGTCGCTGCATCAGGTGTTGTCACACCGCGAGCCAGGAACAATGAGGCGGTAGCAGGAGAAATGGAGAGGGCCTGAACCAAGGACGCTTGCTGTAACAGATTGATATCACGGAAGACCCAGAGCTTGGACTTCATGAGGACCCCTTACACGATTCAGAGGCGAAAGAGCGGCTAACTATCTGAGAATTAAAGGGATACTAGCCTCTCAGCTCTCTGTTGTCAAACGCAGGAATGTGAGGCTTGCGTATGAAGGACGGTGGAACGCCTGACTCGAAAGGCGCTGCAAGAGAATAAAAAAAGAGGGAGCAGCCTGCCAGAATCCTGGTGCTACTCCCCCCCTTTTTGCACGTAGTTCTTGACGAATTCTTCTGCGTTCTTTTCGAGCACGTCGTCGATTTCATCGACCAGCTTGTCGATGTCTTCTTTCATCTTCTTGCCGGCTTCGACGACCTTGGGATTGGCCTTAACGTCGTCTTTCCCCTGCGGCTCACGCCTGGGTTCCTGCTTGCGCTCCTGTTTCTCCATCCGAGCACCTCCCGTGTTTCTGGGGAACTCTCGTGGATCAGCACCAACGTGATCCCTGCGATCACCTTACTCCAGGGTCATTTCAGCCGTCAAGCCGAGTGCAGAAACGTGAAACGTCGTCGATCTTGAGCTTTCAACCGTCAGCATTCAGCCATCAGCACGGAGCTGAATGCTGACAGCTTCCATATTCAGACTTCACGAACTACGCAACACGCGCGCAGGATGCTCAAAAATTCCGTCCAGCAAGGCCGCAGGCGAATCGAAACCGGAGGCGTACCCTCAGGGGTACGTTGAGGATTTCGATGAGCCGACCTGCCTGCGCGAAGCCGCTTCGGCGAAGGCAGGG